>CAJTVR010000001.1:0-4750 GCA_910580075.1 uncultured Eubacterium sp.
CTTTTTCCTTTTTCTGTGACTCCGGAGAACTGTTAGAAATTCTTAATTTTCTGCCCGATATCCAGGATTTGGGGCTCACTGCGTAACGCTTCCAAAAGCGCCGAAGCCCCAAAAGGTGCCTGCCAGTGCCACTGCATAAAGCCCGAAAAAACGCCAGGGTATCAGGCACCGGTCCGTCCGCTGCCACAGCCTGGAAGCAGAAAATTTAGAATTTCTTACTGTTCGAAGGCGGAACAGAAAAAGGAAAAAGTTTCTCCGTCCGGCGTCCGGTTAATTTCCACACTCCCCCAAAAAAACAGGGCCGCCGCTTTCAGAAACCAGCGTACCGGATACAGCCAGACTCCGCTGGTAATATACCGTATCCTGCACATTCTTTCCTTAAAGCGACAGCCCCATAATACTTTTGTATATCTATGTAACATTGTCACAGCCCGGCCCGGGCCAGCTTTACTTTTCTCCTTTCGTACCTGTTGTAATCGGTGTAATTACGATATTTTCAGCAGAAACTTTTGTCTTGCGCTTTACGATGTCTTCAATCTGGGCACGTTTTGCGTCTGTAACATCGCCCATGTTCAGCACGACATCGGCCGCATCATCTGTAATGCTTACTACCACATCCGTAAATCCTTTTGCCTCTAAGAGCATCTCTGCGTCTGATTCACGCTGCGCAATATCCGTCAGAGAAACCATTTTGTCTACGGCTTCCTGTTTTTCCGTATCGGAAAGCGCTGTACTGTTAATAACTTCCATCAGGTTTTCCTTATTCTGGGAGCGCACCTGTTCGCGGTTTAGTTTGGCCTCTACTGCAAAATCCACATTTGACACACTCGTGCTGGTAAGTACTGTTTCTCCTGGATTATCAATTTCGTTCTCCCCTGATTCCGCTGATACAGCGTCTCCGTCTGTTGCTTTTGCATCATCTTTTTTAGTCTTTTTATCGGATTTTTTACCTTCTGCTTTGTCATCTCCTGTATTATCTGCCTTTGTATCGTCTGTATTTGTGTCATCTGTGCTGGTATCATCCGCTGCTGTATCGTTCTGTGTCTCTGTAAAGATTTCTGCATCAACAAGCGTTTCATCGTATACGATATCGTAATCTTCCTCTGTCAGTCCTGCACTGGTCTGTGTCAGACCCTCATCGCCGATGCCGCTATAGGTATAGCTTAAATATCCTGCTGCCGCAATCATCAGCGCCAATGCAGTAATAATGATCTGGTTTTTTTTGAAAATATTTTTCATAATAATTTCCTTCTCCCTGCATGGTCTTTTTGCTATTTTATTGTATTCCTCATCTGCCGTAATTATGACTCGCTTTGCATTTTTACAATTTTTATCTTATGTGCCTCAATCGGAAACAGGGCCATGACAGATTCTAATATGTCTTTTTTAACTGCTGAATTTCCTGCCCCTTCTGCTATGATCAGTACACCTTCTATAGAAGGCAGCTTCTGCTGGCTGATATAAGGCTGTCTGCCGCCGGCTTCTTCATATACCGATGCTTCCTGATACTGGCTGCCGTTTTGTTCATTCCCTGATTTGGTTACATCCTTTTCCACAACAGATTTTCCATGATCCTGAAAGGTAATCATAACACGTACTTTTCCTGCTCCGTCTATATAGCTGAGCGATTCTTCCAGTCTGGATATCAGCTTCTTTTCGTAATCCTTGTCCGTGCTCTCCTGCTCTTTTTCCTGTGCAGACTGCAAAAACACCTCCTCTTCCTTAAATCCCGCATGATCCACAGGAAGAGCAATCACCAGCAGAAGAATTCCTCCCAGTCCGAGAATCATCCATCTTGTCTTATCCATTTTCTTTAAAAAATCCAGAAACCATTTCACAAACTTTCCTCCCTCCGGCTGCACCTGTGTACCATTCAGCCATTTTTAATAAAACAACAGTTTTTCTTCTTCCAGTCCGTAAGTTTCCATTAAATATGCAGCCAGCCTGCTTTCTTCATAATCCTGTTGATCCGTTTCACCGCCCTGGCTTCTCTCACTGCTGCCCTGCCTCTTCTTCCCGCTGTCCGCTTCTCCCTCTCCGATGTTCGGATTTTCCGCTCCAGCATTCGGATTTTCTGCTTCGGCATCTGCTTCGACGCTTAATTTTTCCTGTATGTTTTCACCATTCCTCTGTCCCTGATACCAGCTGTCCTGCTGCTGATCCATCCATACAGTGATCTTTTCTATTTCATAATCATCTGATATCTGCACACGCACGCTGCTGACAGCTGCCCCCAGACTTCGCGCGCTGTTTTTGATATCCTCTTCTGCTGCACTTTCATATTTGTGTATCATCCGGCTGTCTGTAAAAGTATTCATTTTCAAAGATTCCTGTTTCGTACTGTCCAGTTCTTCCCAGAATTCTTCATAATAAGACGACAGCTTCCGCTTTCCCTCAGAACTTCCAAAAAGCCTTACTACCGGTGAAACAAGCACAGCCAGCAAAATCACCCCGGAAAAGAACCTTAGATATTTTTTATACTGTTCTCCGGCTGCAAGATGCATTAGAATGGTTAAAATTAAATATATAATTAAAAATTCTTTCATCCAGTTTCTGATAAATTCCATAACCTGCTCCTGTATAAACCTGTCCGAAATATTATACTGCAAACGTTGTAGACGCACAGATCACCGCCGTTGTCAGGAAAAACAGCAGCGCCGCATAAAACATCAGCTTCAGACAGAGCGCTGCCGACTGTCCGAGTGCTGACACGGCCGCACAAAAGCGTTTATCAGAAACCGGCTCCATAAAAGCTGCGCATCCTCTGTACAGCAGCATAAAAACGGACACTTTTAAAAGCGGTAGAAAACTGACAGATACAAGTACTGCCAGCGCCGCCGCACCGACACTGTTTTTGACAAGCATTGCCGAACCGGCCAGCATCTGTGTCATGGAATTCATAATCTGCCCGGCCCCCGGCACCGCCCGCACTGCCTCAGCAATCGTACTGCGCTTCAGCCCGTCAATGCCGGGAGCCAGCAGCCCCTGAACTATATTCAGTCCAATCATTGCACTCATCAGTATTTTTATACACCAGTTCACACTGTCTGACATCAGACTTGCAATCCGCGAAAAACGTTCTTCTGTCAGATGATTCACCAGCTGCAGCACCATATAGATCTGTACGGCTGGAAGCAGAATTTTCACAAAAACCAGATTGACCAGATAAATAAGCAGCAGCAAAAGCTCATAATATGCCCCGGCACTGATGCTTCCGTTTGAAAATACCATGCTCATGCAAAATGCAGGCATAAGCAGCTGCATAAACTCCGTAAGTTTTGACAGGTAGCTTTCCGCTGTCCCGGCCGTTATCAGAAAAAGTTTCAGCAAAAGCAGCATAACTATCAGATAAACTCCCAGAAATCCCAGATCCGGAATATAGCTCTTTGGCAGGGCAGACGTCATCTGTATCAGTACCGAAAACGCTATTACAAGAATCAAAACCTGAATAAGCATAGCACGGTTTTCACTATAATCCTGTAAAACCGCCTCTTTTAATTTTTTTCCTGCAGCTGCAAAATCAAGCGACAATCCGTTTCCCATCAGTTCCCGGACCAATTCTGAAAATGTGATGCCGCCTGCATTTTCACGCTTCACATAGCTGTCTATTTTATCCAATCCCAGATCTGAAATCAGATCATCCGTCTGTATCCGGATATCCCTGTCTGCATCCTGGCTATTCTCCGCTCCTTCCGCACTGACTGCCGGCTCCCCTGTTTTTTCCAAATCTGCTGATGGCTGCAGTTTTTCCTCTCTGACTTCTGGCTGCACTGTTCTTTCCAAGTCTCCTGCTGCCTCCGCTTCTTCCGCACCGGCTGCCGGATACCCTGTTTTTTCCAAGTTCACTGCTGCTCTCTCTTCTTCTGCACTGGCTGCCGGATACCCTGTTTTTTCCAAATCTGCTGATGGCTGCACTTCTCTCCCACTGGCTGCAGGCTGCTGCAGCCCTTCCAGCTGTGCTGCAGCAGCATAGGCACATACACTCCAGGCTCCTGCAGCCAGTCCCGCTGCAAGCATCAAAACTGCCGCCGCTTTGCGCTTCACAGCACTTCTCCAATCGTCTCCACCAGGGCCATCAGAACCGGAAAACTTAAAAACAGAATTGATACCCTTGCAAACAGCTCAATCTGGCTGGATATAGCGCTGTAACCGGCGTCTTTACAGATGTCGGAAGCAAACTGCGTCACATAGGTAATTCCAAGCATTTTTAAAATTGTATCCAGATATACACCGTCTATGTTCACAAAAGCCTCCAGCTGCTGCACGTATCCAAGCACTGTCTGCAGTCTGGACAATAAATAAAGGAAGATTAAAATACAGACTGCCATGCTTAAAAATACACTGTATTCCGGCTTTGTCTGTTTCAGTATCAGCGCCAGCAGCACGCCGGTTACCGCAAGTACTGCCACTTTAATAATATCCATGATTTCACCCCGGTTTCTATAATGTAAACAGTGACTGCATGGTTTCAAACAGTTCATATATATATGGCACAACCCAGAATAAAACAACCATCAGCCCGGCAAGGCTTATTAAAAAAGCGTGTTCATCTCTTCCGCTATGTTTTAAAATCTGGCTTAATACCGATACAATAATGCCCACTGCCGCGATTTTAAATATTAAATTAATACTCATATCTTCTCCTATCCAAGTGTATCCCTGCTTTTCACAGCAGTAATATAATTGAAAAAAGGCCTGCCATATAGCTCAGACAGCAGTACAGTCTGCGCCTTCCTGCAAATTCCACACT
>CAJTVR010000001.1:4760-130437 GCA_910580075.1 uncultured Eubacterium sp.
ATGAAAGATGCCAGCTTTTTCCTTCCAAGCGCAAGCAGCTGCAGGGAAGCCTCCAGGGAAGAATAGGCAAATACTTCCCCCATCCGCAGCAGTATCTGGTATGCCCCGGACGGAATATGAAGCTGTGGGCGAAACTGTTCACAGACATCTTTCCACAACAGCGGGATATCTGATTCACTGTTATCCTCCATCTTACGGCTGCCTTCCAAAAGCAGCCTGCAGTATGGCTGCGGCATGTGCTGCGACAGCTGTCCGAGCATTTCCGGAAGCGGACAGCGGTGATACGTAATTTCCCCTTCCAGTGCAGTCAGAAACTCCATCAGAAGTTCTGTCTGATGCAGTTCCTGTCTCAGCCCGAGCACACAGGAATATGCCATTCCTGACGATGCAGCCAGAATGCAGATACAGCCCAGAAATCTCAGCATACAGGCTCCTGTTTTGCATTGTACAGCCTGTAGCAGCGTTCTCCGTCCGCTTTCTGGCCAATGACAAGATAACGTTCAAAATATTCCTGATCCAGAAATTCACGCAGCACCGGTTTCTGCCTTACCTCATCCAGGTCTGCTGCATGAACCGAGCCTAAAATGCTGCAGCCGCTGTGGACTGCATAAGCTACTGCATCCACATCCTCTTTGGAACCAAGCTCATCGACTGCTACTACCTGAGGCGACATTGTGCGGATTAAAAGCATCATGCCGCTCGACTTTGGACAGCCGTCGAGCACATCTGTACGCATGCCCACATCGTTCTGCGGAACCCCCCTGTAACATCCTGCAATTTCAGACCGCTCGTCTACAATACTCACTTTCAGCCCCGTATGCTCCCTGGAGCCGTCCGAAAGCAGCCGGATTAAATCCCGCAGCAGCGTCGTTTTACCCCTGCCAGGCGGCGACACGAGCAGTGTATTATAAATTCCGG
This sequence comes from uncultured Eubacterium sp., assembly GCA_910580075.1. GTDB lineage: Bacteria > Bacillota > Clostridia > Lachnospirales > Lachnospiraceae > Eubacterium_J. The sequence goes on from CAJTVR010000001.1 coordinate 5,679, forward strand.
AGTGTTTCACGCCAGGCTCCCGGTACAGATAAGGAATCAGACGCCTGGCACACTCCTTTTTTTCATGACTGATGCGGATATTCAGATAGGAAATATTTCGTATTGTCTGCATCCACCCTTCATGAAACACGGCCTGTCCGCTTAATCCCACTCTGTGCCCGCCCTCAATCGTAATAAACCCGTTCCTTACCTCTTCCTCAAAAGCAAACAGTGAATAACGGCTGATAAATACAATCATATCGCTGATATCATGGGATGTAACCAGATAAGCATCCTGAGTATCTTTCGTAAGGTTTCCCGGGCGCATGCTGAAAAAATACTCGCCGCCGTCTGCCAGCAGAATCATCGGCTGGCAGACCCTCACCCTGATTTCCTCAATCCCTTTCAGCGTATCAAACACATGCCCCAGTTCGTTTCTGATATGTAACGGAAATATTTTTAATATGTTCCTGATAAAAATTCCTCCCTTCCAAATACAAAATAGCCATGGGATACTTATTGGAAGTTGTCCCATGACTATATATATGAAACAGGGCAGGATTTAGAACCTGTTTTGTCCCTGATTTTTATATTTCCCTTTTTTTGTGTTTGATCTCTTATTTACAGACATCCGATCTAAAGTCTGATTACAGATTACCGCTTCTGATGTTCCGTTTCGTCTTCATTAAAATATACTCACTGACTGCTGCAAGCCCCTGCTCTAGTTCCTGTCTGCTGCATGCGTATCCAATCCGCATACAGCCTGGCTCCTCAAAGCAGTCCCCCGGCGTAACAAATGCCCCTGTATTTTGATACATCTGACTGCAGAATTCATAAGACGGAATGTCCAGGTCGTAAAACAGCAGCGCCGTAGTTCCAGCCTTCGGTTTCACATAGCTGATATGCCCTTCTTTCTGTACCCAGGCATCCAGGACGGCCAGATTTTCGCGCACAATTCCCCGGCTTCGTTCCAGCAGTTTCCCGCTGTGTCTTAATGCTGCATCAGATAGTGCCTCATCAAACATGCCGCAGCTGATTAAATTATAGTCGCGGTGTGACAGGCACTGTCTGATTACATCTTTATCCCGGCACGCAATCCAGCCAAGACGCAGCCCTGCCAGCGAAAATACTTTTGACATGCTGCTGACCGAAATTCCCTTTTCATATAAATCTGCCATCGAATCACACCAGCCGTCCTCCTGCGACAGATGTCTGTAAACTTCATCACAGAGTACAAAAGCATCTGCCTTTCTGGCAATGTCCGCAATCCTAAGCAGCATTTCCCGGCTCATAAGCGCTCCTGTCGGATTATTCGGATTATTGATACAGATAAGTTTTGTTCCAGGCATTGCCAGGCTTTCTAATTCATCAAGATCTGGCAGATAATCGTTTTCTTTTTTCAGTTTTAAAATTTTTACATCCGCGTGTAAAGACTCTGGTATCGAATACAGCTGCTGATAAGCAGGCATAATGCTGATCACCCGCTCCCCCGGATTTACAAGCGAATAAAATACATGATGATTTGCTCCGGATGCCCCGTGCAGCGGTATCACATGCTCTGGTTTTATGGACCTGTACAGTCCGCAGACTCCCTCCTTAAATCCCGGATGCCCCTCGATCTGCCCATACGTCAGTCTTTTCGAACAAAATTCCCTCAAAAATGCCTCCTGATCCTCCCCTGTCAGCTCAAATAGTTCATCCACTGACAGAGAATTTACACAGGTTTCGGCAATATTATACCTGGCCCCTGTCTCCCATGCATTCATCCACTCTTCTACAGCAAACGGTTTAATATTCATAAATTTCTCCTTTCCTGACTAAAAAAGGCATCCAGAGCTTTACCTTATAACATATCGATAGATATGCCGTACCTGCGGTAAAGCTCTGGATGCCTTTGAACCCACACCCGGTGATGCGGGAGGCCGTTTTTTTATATTTATTACAATACCACACAGCAGAGAAGGTGTCAACAGCCAAATACAAAGAACCGCCTGAACTGTCCCCCTTCCCAGCTGCAGAATACCTGCTTGCAATCCCCCGGTGTTATGATATACTTACTTATATCCCGCAAGCCAGTTGCGGATACCAGGCTGGCGCAGACAGTCTGAACCCAGAACAAGGAGGCCGATTCTTATGGCAGAACCAGTCACGCTATACAAACTGATGGTCTTATCCATGTTAGACCAGTCCGAAGCACCTCTGACAAATACGCTGCTTTCCGATTTTTTCCTCGGAAAAGAGTATACGACATATTTTACACTGCAGGAAGCGCTGCATGAGCTGAATGAAGCCCAGTTTATCCAGCAGGAATCATCCCATAACAACGTGCAGTATTCCATTACTCCTGCCGGCCAGGAATCCCTGCATTTTTTTGAAAACAAAATCAATTCAGAAATTCAGGCTGATATCCGCCAGTACATTGCAGAAAATCAGATTCCTATTGCGGCATCCGCTGCTGCTGTAGCTGATTATTACATTACTCCTGAAAAAAAGTACGCTGTCCACTGCCAGTTCCGCGAAAAAGGAATTCCTCAGCTGGACCTTACTTTAAACGTACGAACCAGAGAGCAGGCTGAAGCAATCTGCGAAAACTGGAAAAAGCAGACGGATGATATTTATATGCTCTTAATAGACCATTTGCTGAAATAAATTTCCTTTGTGCTGATGAAATCCCGATCTCTTAATTTTTATCAAAACAGCTGCATGGGGCTGTCGCATGAACAAAATATATACAAGATATAGTATATAAGAACGTTACGACAGCCCCCGCAGCTTTACAATAAGCAGGATCAGATCCAGTTAAATGGATTTATCAGCTCAAAGAAAAAATCCCAAAATGTTTCTTTAAATGTCTCCTTTATAAAGCTTTTTTCATTTCTTCCTGCCCTCAGTGCCCGAATTGCTGAAATCAAAATCACTGTGGCAAAATATACCAGTAACACAAGGCCGGCAATCCATACTGCATCCATATATTCACCTTCTCAAAAACGGCTTCGTACCGCGGTCAGCTTTCCATCTCACGACTTTCTATATGAATTCGTTTTCCGCCTTTTCCCCGCTTGTTTTTTCTTAACAGAATACCCAAAAGTCCCTATCAGCTTTCCGGTTTCAAAATAACCGCCGTGTGAGTATGCAATCAGACCGCAGCGCTCTAAATGCAGGCTGCCTTTTTCATCCAGCAGCGACTCGTCAACAGCTACGCTTTCTACTTCTGCCAGAAACAGATCATGGCTGCCCAGAATTTTGATTTCAGTAACCCTGCATTCGATGTTTACGGGGCTTTGTTCGATGCCAGGGCAGCTGACCGTTTTAGAGCTGCAGGGAGTCAGGCCGGTATCGGCAAATTTATCCACATCCCTGCCAGAACGTACTCCGCAGTAATCTGCTGCTTTCGCCAGGCTTTTTGTAGTCAGATTGATTACAAATTCCCCGGTCTGGCGGATGATTTCATAAGAATAACGTTTTTTCTGCAGCGAAATATAGACCATCGCCGGATCTGAACAGACTGTGCCCGTCCAGGCTGCGGTAATAATATTCGGTTTTTCGGACGGCCTCTGGCAGGTAACCATGACTGCCGGAACCGGATACAGCATATTTCCCGGTTTCCAGTGCTGTTTGGACATAGACTGCTCCTCCTGTTTTTCTGTTTTGTGGTATAACAGCTGTGTTTTATACCTGAATCTGCACCTGCAGTTTTGAATATCGTACTATGCCTGATCTGACTGTATGCTGACTATGGCATCCAGAAGTTCCGGTATCAGCTGCTTTTTGCGGGAAACAACGCCGCGCAGACGGTATCCGTCATTTAATTTCTGTTTATAAAAAGCCTTTACTACTGCTTCGTCCGCACCTTTTCCAAGGCAGATTAACTCCGAAGATTCATTCAGAATATCCGTCAGCATAATAAACACCATATTCAGTTTCCGCTCTTCCATAATGACAGACTGATACGGCAGCACCCGTTCTTTGACCTTATCCAGTTCTTCACGGCTCATAGCGCTGATCTGGCTTACGCCAAACAAAATATCTCCGGCTGTAAATGTTTTAAAATCCTGATAGCAGATTTCTTCTGTTGTTTTTGTTTCGAAATTGCTGCCAGCCTTAAACATTTCATTCGCATGCTGCTCCATTTCAATGCCTGCGATTTCCGCCAGCTTTGCAGCTGCATCCTTATCCAGCTGTGTACAGGTCGGTGAACGGAATAAAAGCGTATCTGAAATAATTGCCGAGCATAAAATTCCCGCAATCGGCTTTGTAATTTTTACACCGTTTTCCAAATACATCTGATAAATAATAGTAGATGTACAGCCGACCGGCTGGTTGCGGAACATAACCGGAACCGGCGTTTCCAGGCTTCCTATTTTATGGTGGTCAATGATTCCCAGAATATCTGCATTGTCAATGCCGTGAACTGCCTGCTGTTTTTCATTATGGTCTACCAGAACTACACGTTTTTTCTGCATATTTAAAAGATTTCTTCTGGAAATCATGCCGATATAACATCCGTCCCGGTCTAAAATCGGAAAATCACGATGGCGGGCTTTTGACATTACTTCCCTTACATCGTCTACATAATCCTCTATTTCAAACTTTTTGAGATTCCTTGTTCTCATAAACTGCTTAATCGGCATACTCTGCATAATCAGACGGGATACTGTAAACGGGTCGTACGGTGTACTGATAATTACGCATTCTTTATCCTGTGCTTCATTGATAATCTCTTTGGACACCTGAGTCCCGCCACAGATAATCAGACAGCTGGCATTGTGTTTCAGCGCGCATTTCTGCATGCTTTCCCTGTCCCCGGTAATTACCAGATCGTCTTTTTCCATGCTTTCTTCTGCCATAGGCAGGCTGTCTGCTGCTACGATTACTTTTCCTTTTATGTAACGGCCGTGCTCATTCCCGACAAGAATCGTCCCGTTTAACGTCTCTATCATATTTTTATATGATGTCCTGGCTTCTGCCAGAATATGCGGATCGAGCACATCCATATATGATTCTGCAATATCCGCATTTACAATCAGTCCTAACAGCTCATTGTTATCCCCTGTAATCGGAAGCGTGACAACTTTGCTTGTAGTCATCAGTTCCCATGCCCGCTTCAGCGAAATGCTGCTGCTGACACCAATCGTCCGGCGGAATGCTATATCCTTAACCTGTGTACGCACATCATCGATGTACGCCGGAATTTTCACTTTAAATTTACGCAGCACATATTTTGTTTCTTCATTCAGATTTCCTGCTCTTTTCGGCTCATATTTTGTTTCCGATAAATGATTCTGCAATTCTGCATAAGCTATTGCCGCACAGATTGAATCTGTATCCGGATTTCGGTGTCCGATGACCCAGACTGAATTTTCCTGTTCAAAATCCATTTAAAATACCCCCAGCTCCATTAATACCAATGCAACCACGCCGGCTAAATCCAGCGCTCCAAATAATATCAGCCAGTACATATATTTTTTTACTGGCTTCATGCTCTTTTCATTTACTTTAACATTTTCAAACAGAGGCTTCTGCTCATCGAGCAAATCTTTTATATTTCGAAAGCACTTGACATCTTCCGTATGTATTTTCTCTGAGAGCTCCTCTTTTAATCCTGATACATGGCTGTGGATCTCATCCATAGTCTGCCTTACTTCTTCTGACTGCTGGGAAATATATTCTGCTCTTTCATTGATCTGACGTCCTGCTTCCTCAGTCATCTGCTTTACTGCTTCACGGTTTTCGTTTGTAAGTGCTGCCAGCTCATTCCGGTTCACTTCTGACATGCGGTTCATCTGCTGTGTCATATGCCCGAACTGTTCTGTCATAAGCCCGGTCATTTCATTCATGCGGCTGCTGAACTCGCCTGTCATTTTAAGAAAATCGTTCTGTGTATCTGTCCGGATCTGCTCTACCTGCTGTGTCACATCTTCTGCCATGTGGCTGAATCCGGACCGGTTTTCCGACTGATACTGTTCCATCTGCCCGGAAAACTGTTCAAAATGGCCTGCCATATCCAATGAAACCTGTTCCATGCCGTCTCTGGAGGCCTTTGACATTGCTCCTATTTTTTCTGTCATATCCGACGACAGATATTCAATACTGTCCCGGGTCTCCTGAGCCATAGTAGTGATCTGGCCTGTGACCCCGGTGGTCATATATTCAATTCCGCTGCGGTTTTCCCGCATCATGGCGCTGATCTGGCCTGTCACCTCTGCGGACATTCCCGCGATGCTTTCTTTGGTCTGCGCCGATATATCCTCCATCCGGCCAGCCACGTCTTGTGACATCTTTTCTATGCCTTCACTGTTTTCCCGGCTCATAGCCTGTATCTGTCCCGTAACGTCTGCTGACATCCGGCTGATACCGCTGCTGGTTTCTGTATTTATATCATGCATCCTGGCAGATATTTCCTGTGACATTCTGCCGATGCTGTCCTGGTTTTCCTGGCCTATAGCCTGTATCTGTCCGTACATTTCCGCCGACATCCGGGCGATACCCTCACGGTTTTCCCGGCTTACAGTCTGCATCTGCCCAAGCATTTCTTCAGACATCCGCCCGATACCGCTTTGTGTCTCCCGGCTCATCTCGTGTATCTGGCCGGTTACGTCTGACGTCATATTCTCTATGCTGCCGCGGGTCTGTGTGAGCATATCGCCAATCCGGCCTGTCACATCTGCTCTCATATGATCGATGCGTTCCAGGCCTTCACGGTTCTGTGCGGTCAGAGCAGTGACCTGATCTGTCATACCGTGTATCTGGCCTGACACATCCTGCGTCATATCTGCGATGCTTTCTTTCGTTTCCCGGGCCATATCGCCAATCTGGCCTGTAATCATATCCGACATCTCAAAGATCTGTGCAGAAGTCTGTCTGCTGTAGTCCTGCATCTGTGCAGAAGCATCTTCTGTCAGTCTTTCAACGGTTGACTGTAACTGGGATATCAGCTGGTCCATCTGACGGCCAACGCCTGCCACCAGCTTATCTGCTTCTGTCTGCCGGTTCTGGATCACTTCTTCCAGTTCGTTCGCCTGATACTGCTTTTCATCTACAAGTAACTGCAATTCCTGCACTTTCACTTCTCTTGAATCCAAAAGAGTCTGCAGCTGCTTTGCTTTCTCACGGAACTCATCAATCTGCTTCAGTAAATAATCTTCTTTCTTTATCGCGCGCTGTCTGCGTTCTCTCTCCTGCCTTATCCTGCCGATTCCAAGAGGAGTATCATTACCCCTTTGATTCATAGACCTTCCTCCGTACAGTCCTAAACTGTATTTTATGGCAATCTGTATCTTAATAGCCTTCAAAATATTTTATCATTTGACAGCGTGTTTGTAAACCGGATTTTGAAATAAAACCGGCCGTATCCTTTATAATAAGCAGATAACATGGAATAAAGGCCTGTTTATGCCTGTTCTACCAGCAGTTTACCTCCGTATTTCCATAAATCTACTGCCCGTCGGTTGCAGTCTGCACAAAATTCCATTATGATAATTTTCGAAGGCGGAACAGAAAAAGGGAAGAGTTTCTCCTCCCGGCGTCCGCCCTCCCCATATAAAACCAGTCCAGGAGGAACGTAACATGTTTGAAATCAACAAAACACAGTTTGGCCTCTTCCTTTCCGCCCAGAGAAAAGAAAAAGGCTATACACAAAAAGATCTGGCTGCAAAACTATATATCTCTGATAAAGCAGTCAGCAAATGGGAACGCGGCATCAGCCTGCCTGATATTTCTCTGCTGGCTCCGCTTGCAGAAATGCTGAATCTTTCAGTCACAGAGCTGTTAGAAGGAAAAAAAATGGATAAAGATTCCGAAATGAATGCAGCCCAGGTCGAAAACCTTGTCAAAAAAGCGCTTTCTTTCTCAGAAAAGCCCGAAACAAAAGACCCTGCAAAGAAGCGGAAACATCTCCTTATTTTTGCAGCATGTACAGCTGCCGTAATTTTAGAATGGCTGGCCTGTTTTCTGTTTCAAAACATATATCAGGCACTTTATTATAAGGAATGCATTTTTACAATGCAGATTCTTGGTCTGTTTTTCAGTGCCTATTTCCTGCTGAAAGCAAAGGAACAGCTGCCGCATTATTATGATGAAAATAAAATCAGTGCTTATAATGACGGATTTTTTGAACTGAATCTTCCAGGCATCTATTTTAATAACAGCAACTGGCCTTACATCCTGCGCATCGGACGCATATGGTCTGTACTGTCAGCAGCTGTCTTTCCGCTGGTATCCCTCATCTTAAACTGGCTGATTCCGGGATTGTGGAAAATTGCGGGATTTTTTGTCCTGCTGGAATTCACCCTTGGCATGTTCGTTCCAATGTATATCGCCGGGCGTAAATATGCGGGTTCAGATACGGCAGATAAAAAATATGACATTTAGACAGGGATGCTGCACCGGATGGTATCTATTCTGCTTAGAGCTTGTAAATACCTCACAATTTATGAAGAATGTACTCTGAATTTACGGGTTATAGAAGGTTACGCTGATCAAATTGGGGATACATTCTCCACGAATTGTGAGGTACAGCCTGCATATATGTTTATGATCTTCTCATCTCATCAATTAAAATTCCTATACTGCTTCCTACAGAATATTCCAGTGCTTCAATATCTTCACAAAATTTTTTTTCATTTTCTATAGCTTTATCAACATGTTTTACAAGTATTTCTGCATTATAAGAACTTTTACGGTATCGCGGATAAATTTTTCTTAATTCATGTTCTGTATACCGTCTTTTAGAAGCAGTCTTTGGATTATCCAGCAGCTTTTCTTTATCCAGATCAAATACTTCGTCAAAATGAAGCAGCAGCCAGAATTCGAAACAAGGATTTGTGACACAAAACCGGAATCCCATTTCCCTGCACTTATCCAATACATATTGATACTGATTGTTCCCTAAAGCTGACACAAAACTTTCCTTATCCCGGTCGACAATCAAACATATCTGATCAAATCCTTCATCATATGTTAAACCGCCAGCTTTAATAATTTCTGAAATATCTTCTATGATATTGTCAGCTTTGTACTCATCCTTTAATGCTTTCAGAAGTACATTGCAGGAACTTTCAATATCTTCAGTCACATCATTTAATGATTTCTTCAATTGTTCTTCACAAGTCCGCTGCATAATTTTCCATATATTACGTGCCAGAACTCTGCTAGTTGTAATGATTCCCTTTTCATAAAGATAATCCATAATACGATTTAATAATGATTCATATGATATGAACTGTTCCCTGCTTTCATTTATATTCTCAATAACTCTGTCTAATATTTTCTTCGGATTGCTCCATCCCTCTTCACTAAAACTCCGTATAACAGGGATTAATTCTATCAAAGGATTAATTCCGATATCTGCACGTAAAAAGCGAACTGCCTCAAAATATATCATCTCTGTATCTTTGCCTTCAAAAATAAGAAAATATCTCTTTACTGTTTCATCAGATTTCAAGACCCTGGTACGTTCTGCAAATGTTCTGCTTTCTCTCACTTACTTCCCCTCTTTTTCAATCGGAAATACTGTATTAAATACAGGTACACCACCGTATCTTCCCTCCAGATATGCTCTATCTATTTTCTGGTCAAACCTTGTATTATACTCTTCCAAAGAATAAATATCGCTCTCGCCTGATTTTCTTTTGTTTACAAACCAGATTTCATCACGCCGAAGCAGGTCAAAATCTAACAATCGTGATTCATGAGCAGTCACAATCAGCTGAATATTTTTTTTCGCTGAAAGCTGGAAAAATGTTTCTGCAAATTTATACGTAAGACTTGGATGCAGACATCTGTCTAATTCGTCAATTACATATGTTTTCCCTTCTCCGGAAAGTAACACCTCTAATAAATCTAATATTCTGACTGTACCGTCTGATTCTTCAGCTATATTAAACAGTACATTTTCTTTTCCATGCAAAAAGTTAATTGTCTTACATTCAATATTTTCCTCTTTATCAACATTTATAATAAAAAAATCCTTTGCAGAGCGCATGATCAATCCAAATCCTTTTATTTCTTCATTATTTTTCATATCTGCCGTTTTTGTTTCAATTTTAGAAATAATGTTATCACGCAGCCGTTTCTGCATATTGCCAAGAACTTTTTCTGGTGAAACTTCCACCATTTTAAAGCCTGTTATCCCCGTTCCAAATGCAGATATCATTCTGCATACTTCTTCCACCTTATCAGTTTCCAGCATATATGAATAATCTGATATAGGACGGTTTGGATAATTAATATCTAATTTATTCCTGATCCACATATAAATATCTTGAAAAACTGCAGCACTTTCATACTGCTGATATAATGTTTTTTTATTTCTGTTCATTGTCGAAAGTAATAAAATTCCATGGTCTTCCTGAATATCTTCTGCATATACCTTTAATTTTTCTATTAATCCAGGCTCTTTCAGCTCATCTCCAAATTCAAATTTCCCGCCATTAATATCCCTGCTGAAAATCTTCTTCTCCTTATTATCGCTGGTAAGCTCGAATAACCACTCAGATATAAACTTGCTCTGATTTAAAATCACTTCGAAACCATATGCATAATATTTTTCATCCAGCATGATTTCCAGTTCAAAATAACTTTCTTTTTCTTTATTTCTATCCTCAATTTTACAGTATTTATCCGTATGTCCGTTCGGTAATCCAAATAAAACAATACGTCTCATATAGTCCAATGCCTTTACCAGATTCGATTTTCCAGATGCATTTGCTCCATAAACTGCTGAAAATTTTAACAGCCTAATTTTTCCATTATCAAATACATGTGCTTTCTTCGTACCGGCTTTACCAGCAATCATCGAAAACTCTTCTGATTTGCCATCTTCCCTTTCAGAAAATGATAAAAAGTTTTTTACATTGAACCGAATTAACATTGAAGCACCTCCGTTCTTTTTATTTAAAAAGGCAGAACATCCGGCATATACACCATACCGGATGTCCTGAATGACACTTTTTTCATCTGAAAACTTCTAAACCGCCCGGATATCCTCTGGATCCCGGCATTGTCCGCATCTTAATCTTTCACTCTTCCTGCAGCTGCTTATGGATGGCAGCTCTCACAGGATTTATAACCGTCATCGATCAGTCTTTCCCGCTCTCCTGTATAATTTTCCATGTTTTCATTCTGTATCTGCTGTATACTGTCACAGGAAGAAACATGAAATTTCATCATATTTTTATCCAGGATATAAGTCATGCCGTTTTCAGCACTGACTGCCATGTCTGCTGCCTCCCGGCTGCTCCCGTCAGTATAATCAATTTCAATCCCGGGCTGAATATTGTAGACATAGACGTGATAACAAATGCCCTCTCCGTCATCTTCCACCGACAGTGCTTCCATCCGTACACCACACGCAGCCAGGCAGTCTCCCTCAAAATCCGGCGTCACACGCATCATCACATGATTACCGGTTTCTTTCACATAGTCTGCGACCATAGTTTCAAACGGCTGCATCCCGTTCTCTTTCATATAGCGGGTTCCGGTGATCAGATTTCTCTCATCTGCATTGTTCCCGGTCAGCTTAAAACTAATCAGCTGGCAGCGGACGTACAGATTCTTTCCTTCCATACTGTCATAACATGTGCTGTGCCAGCCTGTCGGCTTTATACTGCTGGCAGTTTTCTGCTTTTTCTTCTTTACAGAGTCTGGCCCTACACATGCAAAAGCCTCTGTACATCTGCCAAGCTCATCCAGTCCGGCATATTTTTCAAAGGATTCCGTTGTAATTTCATCTTTATTAAATTCTGGTATATTTTCATTGATAACAATATAAGGGTCTTCCGATAAGACAGGCACATCCCCTGTATGGACCTGTATTTCAGAAACAGCCTCAGCATCCGCTTCTTTCACATCTGCACCTGTATCTTCAGACGGCATCCCTTCACATCCGGAAAGCAAAAGACCTGCGGACAGTAAAATACCGGGCAGATTCTTTAAAAACTTTTCCACTACACTATTCCTCATTTCATGCTTGTATCAGGGGTAACATACAGTGTCCTTATGGACTGCAGCTTTTACACGGCTCATAACCGTCTTCCAGCAGTTTTTTCCGCTCTCCTTTAAAATTCTCCCTGTTGTCTTCGTTCATCTGCTTTGCACTTTCACAGGAAGGAAGGTGAAATTTCTTCGTATTTTTATTGATTACATAAACCACACCGTTTTCTGTATCGTCTGCTTCATCTGATGACTCCCAGCTGTCTCCGGTTGCGTAATCAATTTCGATTCCAGGCTGAATATTGTAAAGAAAGACATTATAACAAACGCCTTCCCCGTCATCTTCTACTGACAGAGCTTCCATCTGCACACCGTCTGCAACGAGATTGTCTCCTTCAAAATCCGGCGTTACCCGGTACATTACATGATTGCCCGTGTCTTTTACATAATCTGCCACCATATTTTCGAACGGAATCATACCGTCTGCATTCATATAGCGGGTTCCGGTGATCAGATTTCTCTCATTTGCATTTTCTCCTGTCAGCTGATAGGCAATCAGATGACAGCGGTTGTACAGGTTTTTTCCTTCCACACTGTCATAGCGTGTACTGTGCCATCCTGTCGGCTTTACCCTGCTGATATTCCCTCTTTTTTCTGTCGGCATCAGGTCTGTGCCTACACAGGCAAAAGCCTCCACGCATCTGCCAAGTTCATCCAGTTGGGCGTATTCTTCAAAGGACTCTGTTGTAATCTCATCTTCCGTAAATTCCGGTACGTTTTTATTAATCACGATATAAGGATCGCCAGAAAAGGCTGGCACATCTTCTATCCGGGTCTGTGTATCAGAAGCCGCCTCAAGATCTGTATTCCCCGTATCTGCGCCTGTGCTTTCAGCTGGTTCTACTGCACATCCTGAAACTAAGAGTGCCAAAAATAATGGAAGGCCGGACAGCCACACAAAAATTTTCTTCATAACTTTACTCCTCATTTAACTTTTTATCTATATTGTGTAAGTATCTGCTGATCATTCTTCTTCCCCGGCTTTAAAATTATAAACCGGCTTTATCACTTTTTCAATTACTACCGTTTCCCCAATATGTTTCACAATCTCATCCATTCCTTTATAGGCCATCGGGCACTCATCTAATGTCCCCTTATTTATGGACGTCGTATATACATTTTCCATCTGTTTTTTAAACTCTGATACCGTAAAAGACTGTTTTGCCACAGAACGGCTCATCAGCCGTCCTGCACCATGCGGTGCTGACTGGTTCCAGTCGTCATTCCCTTTTCCGGTACAGAGCAGGGACCCATCCCGCATATTAATCGGTATCAGCAGCTTTTCTCCTTTTTTGGCTGAAACCGCACCCTTCCTTAAAATCATGGATTCCGTATCAATATAATTGTGAATCGTTGTAAACTGCTCCTTCACATGCAGTTTCATTCCTTTTATAATTTCACGCATCATCGCCTGACGGTTTAACTGCGCATATTTCTGAATGATTTTCATGTCATGCAGATACTGGTCAAAAAGCTCACCAGATACATAAGCCAGTGTCTTTGGAATCTTTGTTTTCACCGTGTTTTTTAAATCCGCAATCGCAGCCTCGATTTCCTGATCCCTGCCCTGCTCTTTATATGTTTTGATAAGCTGTCTGACATCCTGCCGGGAAGATCCGTTTAAAGCCTTATAACCCTCTTCCTGATAATACTGTGCTGCTTCCACACCGAGATGACGGCTCCCGGAATGTACAACGATATAAATATTTCCGTCATCGTCCTGATCCGCTTCAATAAAATGGTTTCCTCCGCCCAGAGTCCCAATGCTTTTTTCTGCTCTATGGGGATTAATATGCGGATAACAGTACAGTTCCTCTAAATCAATTTCATAAAAATATGGATGTGTTTTTTCACGGATTTCAAATCCGCTTGGAATCTTTTCATAAATTAATTTGTCCAGCTTCTGCAGCTCGATATGCTTTTCTTTAATCAGGGCTGTTTCCATGCCGCACCCAATGTCAACCCCGACTAAATTCGGCACAATTTTGTCTGTAATTGTCATGGATGTGCCAATCGTACAGCCGGCCCCGGCATGTATGTCAGGCATCATCCTGATCCTGCTTCCGGATACAAATTCCTGATTTAATAAAAGACGCACCTGGGCAAGGGAGGATTCGTCGGCTGTATCTGTAAAAATTTTTGCATCGTTATAAGTTCCTTTGATTTCAATCATATATATGCCTCCGAATCCTTTCAAAACTCCTGTCCGTCTTTTTATATGTTTTTATTATACTCTCCATTCTCTGCAGTTTCAAGCACTTCATGCATTTCAGGCACTTCATTCATGCTTCCCGTCCGGTATCCCTGCAAGTCCATTGCGACATAAGAAAATCCATACTCCCTGAATTTATGGACGATTTCCTCACGCACCCGTTCCTCTGTAAGTCTTGCAATATCTTCTGGCAGAACCTCAATGCGTGCCATGCTGCCATGAACACGCACCCGCATCTGATCAAAGCCCTTTTTCCTTAACAGCTGCTCTGCCTGGTCCGTCATCTGCAACTTTTCTTCTGTAATTGTTTCACCATAAGGAATTCTCGATGCCAGACACGCATAAGAAGGCTTGTCCCACTCGGCAAGCCCCATGCGTTTTGCCAGATAGCGGATTTCTGCTTTTGAAAGTCCTGCCTGGCGCAAAGGGCTTTTAATCCCAAGCTCTCTGACTGCCCGGTGTCCGGGACGAAAATCGCCATCGTCATCTGTATTCGAGCCTTCTGCCACACAAGCCAGCTTTTGTTTTTCTGCAGACTTTTGTATGGCTTTCATCAGCTCATGTTTGCATAAATAGCAGCGTTTACGGGGATTTTGGGCAAATCCTTTTATTTCCAGTACATTTACACTGCAAATGATATGACGGATGCCATGCCGGATACAGAATTCTTCTGCTTCCCTTAATTCACGTTCAGGAAAAACATGGGAATTAACCGTTACAGCAGCAGCATTGCTGCCCAGTACGTCATGTGCTGTCATCAGCAAAAATGCAGAGTCTATGCCCCCTGAAAATGCTACTGCCATACTGCCGCATTCTTTTAGATCCTGTCTCAGGAAATCCAGCTTTTGTTCCGCCTCACTCTCTGATACATCTGTGCCTGCAGCTGTTACACCGGGATGTTTTGTTTCTTCATACTGATTTTTTTCAGATCCCGGCCCTGTTATTAAGTCTGCATTCAAATTCAAAACCGGCTCCTTTCTTTTGTTAAACTGTCTTTCTTTCCATAAATGAAACTGTTTTTAAAAAAACTGTTTTAAATATTCAGCTGCTGAAACGGCTGCATTTGCTCCGTCTGAAACGGCTGTTACCACCTGGCGCAGCGCTTTTGTACGCACATCCCCTGCTACAAAAAATCCAGGTGCCGATGTCACGCCGGTTTCATCTGCCACTGCATACCCTGTTTCATCTAAGTCTATAACACCCCGGAGCGGCTCTGTCAGCGGCTGCATGCCGACTGCAACAAATGCTCCGTGGACCGGTATCGACCTGCCATCTTTTAATTCAAGTGCTGTGACGGTCTGTTCTCCGACGATTCTTGCCGGCGCTGCACTTGTAAGAATCTCTACATTGTCCTTTTCACGCAGCTGCCGGACGGAAGATGGCGAGCCTCTGAATTCATCCCGGCGGTGGATTAAGTAGACTTTATCACACAGATCTGATAAATAAAGCGCATCTCCAAGCGCCGTGTCCCCGCCTCCAATGACTGCCGTTTCCTTTCCGCGGTAAAATGCACCGTCACAGACCGCACAGTAAGAAACACCTTTTCCGGCAAATTCATCTTCCCCTTCCACACCCAGACGGCGGTGTGCAGCCCCGGCACAGTAAATCACAGTCTTTGCCTGTATCTGCCGCCCGTCGGTAAAATGCACGTTCCAGCCTCTGTTTGATGCACGCTCTTCTTCTGTCCCTTCTGATTTTTCTATCTGGTAAAATCCGTCCGCCATGCCTTCATAAAATTCTACACCAAGGCTTTTTGCATGCTCCCGAAACGATTCTCCCAGGTCATACCCATTCATAGAAGGAAGCCCCAGATAATTGTCCACCTGATCACTTTCGGCGATCTGTCCAGTACCACAGTATTCTTTTTCTGCCACAAGCACGCTTAAATTTGCCCGGACTGCATATACTGCTGCACTTAATCCCGCCGGACCGCTGCCAATGATTAATACATCTAATATCTGATTATGATCCATATTTTTGTTTTACCATCCTTTCTGCAAATATAACCGTACCATATGATTTCTGTCTCCAGGCTTTTGGCTGAGCCTCTTTCACTCCGCAGTTCCAGCCGCCTATCCTTTATGGCTTCTCTCCATATTATATGCAGCTCCTGTCAGCAGATATACAAAAAAAGATGTCCCGGCTCCTTTCCTGGAACGGACTTTCATATAACCGTTTTCTCCCGTAATAATCTGCCTGGCCAGATACAGGCCGATGCCTGCTCCTTCCTGTTCACTGACTGATGCGCCACGGTAAAATCTCTGAAAGATTTTTGCTGTCTCATTTTCAGATATGCCGATTCCGGTATCACGGATTTCAATCCGTACAAACAAATCTGTATTCATCACCTCAATCGTAACGCTTCCGCCCTCAGGCGTATATTTTACCGCATTATCCAAAATATTATAAACAGCCTCTGTCGTCCATTTCCGGTCGAAATATGCCATAAACTGCTTTCGGACAAATTCCACGGCTATTTTTTTCTTTTCTGCCTTGGGCATCATCTGCATAACAGCTTCTTCCAGCATGTCTGCCACATCAGCCCATTTGGGATGCAATACAAATACCCCGGTTTCCAGCCGCGATGCCTTTACAAGAGAAACGATAAGAAAATTCAGTTTTTCAGCCTGTCTGTTAATTTCCTGTACAAAATCCGATTCCTCCTGCGGCAGCTCCCGTTCTTTGAGCATCTGCGCATATAGCAGCAGATTTGCAACAGGCGTCTTTGTCTGATGTGAAATGTCCGCCATCAGCTGTTTTACTTTTTCCTTCTCTTCAGTCAGATTTCTGGCAGTGACCTCCTGAGTCAGCAGATAATTGGCCATTTTCGCTTCCATAGAAGATAAAAGGCTTTCATCATAATACTGTTCACGAAAACTGCCGTCTGCCGCTTCATCCAGCATCTGGCTCATGCGCTCCATCATTCTGCGCATCTGGGCATGTGTCAGATACACCCATGCTGCAGATAGGACAAATACAATGAGCGCCAGTATTTCTGTTATTTTCATTTTTCCACCATTATCAAACAGATTCTTTATCCTGCAGCTTTGTTTCTGCTGCTTTTCGGCTGTTTTTCCCTCTGGATGCTGCTTTTATTCCCTTATCTTCTTCTGGCTGTTTCTTCCCTCTGGATACTGCTTTATTCCCTGGCCTTCTTCTGGCTGTTTCTCCCACACCAGCGCCGTTTCTTTTTCCATACCCACACTTTCCAGATTCTTCTTCCTTGCGGATGCTTCTTTTATTTCTTTGCCGTTTTATTTCTTCGCTGCCCACACATATCCGATTCCATATACGGTCTTAATATACTGCGGTTTTGCAGGGTCATCTTCAAGCTTGCCTCTGAGCCTTCGAATGGTTACAGACAGAGCATTTTCATCTACATAATCTGCCCCGTCTGTCCATACTTTATCTACCAGCATTCCCCGTTCCAAAGTAATGCCTGGATTTTCCACCAGTATTCTCAACAGTTTCTGCTCTGTCTTGCTGAGTTCAACTTCCGTATTTCCCTTACTGAACTTCATCTGTGAAAAATCAAACGTAAAAGCATCCAGTTTTATGGATTCTGTATTCCTTGTTTCCAGCCTTCGCAGCTGTGCATATACCCTTGCGCGCAGTACCGCCAGGCTGAACGGTTTTGTCACATAATCGTCCGCTCCGGATTCCAGCCCTGCCACGATATCTGTCTCCATGTCATTGGCTGTCAGAAAAATCACCGGCATAGAAGATGTCTTTCGAAGCTCCCGCAGAAAATCCATTCCATTTCCGTCCGGAAGCCCCACATCCAGAATCATCAGATCACAGGAAGCGCCCGCAAGCTCCTTTTTTGCTTCCTCTATCGTTGCACAGGGTACAAAAACCAGCTCTTGTGCTTTTAGTGCTATGCAGATGCCGCTGCATAATGCTTTGTCATCCTCTACTACCATAATCTTTTTCATACCTGCCGCTTACTCTTCCTATCCTTTACGCCTCAGTCTGGTGTTTTTCCTCATTCCCAAATACTTCAAACTGCCGTTTCGGCCCGCCGCATACCGGACAGCGCTCCGGCAGTGCCCCGCTTGTCATTACATATCCGCAAATCGGACATACATAAACTGCCTCTTCTTTGTAAGTTTCCATTCCGGCTGCTTTTTTTAACAGGGCCGCATGTTCCTTTTCTGCAGCAGCTGCCGCCTGATACGCCTGCTGTGCCAGAGGGCTGTGATGTTCTAGGGCATATTCACTCATCATCTGGTACAGACGTTCATACTCGAACTCTTCTCCCGGCACATATGTCTGCACCGTTTCCGTAAATGCAGACGGATGTTCCAAAACAGAATAGAAATTTCTTGCATGATAATATTCAGAAGCTGCCAGCGCGCGAAACAGATTTGATATTTTATCCATTCCCCTTCTCTGTGCCCTGTCTGCAAACATCAGGTATTTCAAGTGCGCCATCAGTTCTCCCTGGACTGTTTCCTGAAGTTTTTGTTTTAAAACGGCATCTTTGCGTTCCCGTCCGTACCCGTTGTCAGGCAGATCTGAAACCTTGCAGCAAAGCGCTCCGTTTTCTTCATAAATATGGACAATATGGTGCTCAACATCACAGGCACGGATTTCTTTGGATACATCCTCTATCATCGCACCGCCACCGCCTGTACAGATCAGAGGAATCCCATCCACCTCATCCTCAAACCGCGAATGCACATGCCCGCAGATCAGATATTTCACTTTTTCCTTCCACGGCCCGTAAGCTTCTTTCAGACGTGAAAATTCTTCCTCGGAAACACAGTTTAAAATATAATGGTTCGGAACCGGGATATGGAACGCAATGACCGCCTGCTGCACGTCTGTATCTGCCAGAACTTTTGACAGCAGAGACAGGCCTTCTTCTTCAAATGTACGAAAAGCATTATCCAGAACTATGACTGCAAAATGATCGGTCAGCAGTGCATAATTCTTCAGCCCGAAATACTCACTGTAAGCGCCTGTATCATGGTTTCCCCTCAGTGTATAGACATCATTTTCTGCAAGTGCCTCTGTTATTTCCTGTATCTGCTGATAATAATGGTCTGTCCCGGCAGGCACGAGATCTCCGGCAATCAGCGTAATATCGTCTCTGCTGCTTTCTTCCAAAGCTCCTGCATATACTTTCATATTGTAAGTACCGAGCCCTTCGCATCCCGGATCTCCAATAACCCCCACAGAACGCACTCCGTTTAAACGGATGACCGGTTCTTCTACTTTTATCATTCTTTTATTCACGTTTTTCTTCCCTCATTTTTCTTTTTATTGTACTATTATATACTGTTTTCTGCTGCTTATCAAGACAGCTTTCGATTCAGAAATAATCCATACGGCATAGACTTTTTTCAAATTTATAGTATAATGAAGCTGATGAGCACACATCACTTCAGATAAAAGACGCAGTAAAACGTCATGAAAGAGAGATAACTTCATGTTAAATATAATACGGAAAAATACTCCGCAGACAAAATTTAGTAAACACAAATTTTTAGAAGAAGTTCATTCTATGATTTCACTATGGCTGTTCTGGATTGCCTGGGGTATCATATGGATGGCTGAAAGTATCTGCATTATTTTAAAAGAAGGCTTTTCCCCGCTTCTTCTGATCTCGATTCCGTTTTCGGCTGGTTTTTTTATTCTTTTCGTTCAGTCGGTAATGAAAGCAAAACAGCGGGCTGATCAATGATATCTTATGCATGCTTCATATCTTTTTATATCAAAAAGCTGCCGCTTCAAGAAAATCAGGAACAGGATATGGCATGATATGGTTCCCTGCATATCCTGTACACGATTTTCTTATTGCGACAGCCCGGCTTATATTTTTACACATACAAACAATAAAAGCCGGAAAACATCCGGCCAGTATTGCTCTGAGTGGAATAGACGGGAATCGAACCCGTGTCCAAAGACCTCTCCACCGTACTTCTACGAGCGTAGGCTGTGATTTTACATTCCCTCTGCGATACCCGCACAGACACGGTTACCGTTTTAGTAGCTTCATCATACGCCTGCATGCGCAAAGCTTAACATGCATCGTTTCCTGCATCATCGATGCCTGGATTCCAGCGTGCAGGTGCACTGGATCAGACAGCTGCCATTAGGCAGCGTATGCTAAATTATCGTTAGCGTTTAATTTTAATTTTGAGAGTTGACGCATCTCCTGCGGCTCGCTTCTCCAGCTTTAAAATCCCTGTCGAAACCTTTACTATCCCATATGAAATTGTGTATGCATCTTACTGCATTTTTCTCATTATAAGCCCTCAGACTGGCACAGTCAAGTTATTTTTTGCTTTTCCTATTTTTTCTCCCGTTTTCACTCTCGTTTCAATTCCGCTATTTGAATAACGCAGAAGATCTCCATCCGGCAGCACCCGGTCCTTCTGTGTCAAAAGAATCACTGTGGAACCGCCAAAAGCAAAATTTCCGCGCTCCTGTCCCCGCAGCACTTTTTTATCACACTTATGGTTCTCAATCTTACCTACGAGCATGGCACCTGCTTCCATCTGTAACACCGTCCCGAAATGCGCGGATTTTAACAGACAGTATTCCCTTGTATTCTCTTTATAAATAGGAAACACATCATTCGCTGCTGGATTTACCGTATGGAACACACCTGGAATCCGGCGGTTTTGGGATACTTCGCCGTCATCCACATAAATATATCTGTGATAATCATCTACGCAGAGCCTGAACACCCATGCATATCCTCCAGCAAACTTCTCTGCCAGTTTTTTGCTTCTTAAAAGGCTCTGTATGGTATATTCTGTATGTTTGACTGTAAATCTGCAGTTTTGATCTATTTTATAAACAAGCAGCCTGCTGTCACAGGGGCTGATGAATAAATTGTTCTGCCTCTCTATGCTGCGGGCACCGTCCGACAGTTTTCTTTTAAAAAAATCGTTGTAAGAAGCATATGTCACCTGTTCATAGTCTTTCATGTTGATTTTATGATGCCTGATAAATAGAGGAATCAAAAATGCCGAAAACCTGCTGTCTAGTATTTTTCCTCCCAGTACTGACAGTTTCGGCGAAATCAGAGGCTTTAACAGCAGCCTGCCTGCTGCATGCCCGTAAAGCTGCTCTAGAAGGCAGTCCTGCATAGAGTGCTCTTTTACAATGTTTCCATTTCTGTCTGCTGTATAATGCATAATTTCTCTCCTTCTTCTTATAGGGTATGAATGATCCGGACGCCGGGCGGAGAAACGTTTTCCTTTTTCTGTTCCGCCTCCGAACAGTAAGAAATTCTAAATTTTCTGCCTCCAGTCTGTGGCTGCGGACAGACCGGTGCCTGATGCCCTGGCGTTATTTCATGCTTTATGCAGTGGTACTGGCAGGCACCTTTTGGGGCTTCCAGGTTTTCTGCTGCGGCAGACAGTGTGTCCCAAATCCTGGATACCAGGCAGAAAATTAAGAATTTCTAACTGTTCTCCGGAGTCACAGAAAAAGGAAAACGTTTCTCCGCCCGGCTGGTTCTGGATAATTCTTATGTTCCTGTCTGTATGACAGTCGTCAGTCTCTTGGCACAGCCTGGATGCCCCTTAGAAAAAATCTGCGCAGTCTTTAAAATCCCCCTCCCTGGAATAGTCCGCCCAGTCCGGCATGTCTTACAAAAATCCACCAGCTGTGTCCGATAAAAACCAGTATTACAACCGCTGCCGCAACTATCGCGGTAATCATTACCACTTCTGCTGCAGACGGCTTTCGGAGTTTAAAATTTACAATAAACAAAGTCCCGACTGCTGTCACCAGTATGTGGAGAACCGCAACAAAGACCCTTTTATCTGGAAACAGCGGGGATACGACAAACAAAAGAGACAGTGCAATCGCCATGGAAGTAATCGGAAGCCCCTGGTAATACTTCTTGTCTTCGTCCGTTTCCTACTGGCGTTTTTCTTCCATTACATTAAAATAGGCCAGGCGGACAAGTCCTGCCAGAGCATACAGCACAAGAATGACTACGCTGTAACCGTGATTCATTCCGCTTTTAAAACAAATGATCATCGGCAGTATGCCAAAACATACCATATCACAGAGAGAATCAATCTGTATTCCAAATTTTTTCTCATCCGGCGTCCGGTTTTTTTTGGACCTTGCCACTTTTCCATCGAACATATCGCAAAGTCCGGAACATGCCAGACAAAAAATCGCCCACCTAAGATGCATAGTTACCGCACAAAAAATCCCTATTCCTGAACATGCAAAGCTTACGTATGTAAGTATGACCGTATAATCCCAAAATCCAAGCATTGATAATCTCCCATCTTTCTCTCACATTCACCGGCTTAGTACCAGTGCTTTTGACATATCATTCACACAGCATATCATTCACACACGATATATCATTCACACACACTCAGACATGCTCTATTCTTTTCAAAGCATCCTGGCATTTTTGTTCCCTGAAGGTATAATAAATCTGTGCCACAACCGTAAAAAGTGCACTGATTAACAGCTGGCTGTAATAGCCAAGCCCTCTGGAAAGCACCATGGCAGGCAGCGTTAAAGATGCAAATACCGGCACAAAAATGGTCAGAAACAAAGATTCACTGATTCCCATGCCGCCCGGAAGCGGCAGCATATCTACAGAAACTGAAATTACTGCCTGAAGCAATACAACGTCAGTTATATCAGTCCCGCTCATTCCAAACGCCAGATATACCATAAAGGTTACGGCAAACAGTGCAAACCGCTGTACAAACGTTATGAAAATCACAGCGCCAATCACCCCTTTATGGTCTTTTAAATAAGCTGCCGTCTCCCGGTATACCTGCATGGAATCTTGAAGCCTGGTTCTTCGTGTTTCCCTTCGTTTCAAAAGATGAAGCCGTTCCAGCCATTCCAGACCTTTTAACATGATTTTTTCAGCAATGACCGGATGAAACACCAGCAGCGTCATAAAACTGACACAGAACACATTTAACAAGAGTCCCAGATAAAATACCGGCAGGATTTTCTCCAGATACTGGTGCAAAAATCCCTGGCCAAACAATAAAATGCCAAGACCTGTCACTACGAGAACCAGTTTATATGTAATCGTTACAATCATTAAAATCACAGCTGCCACCGGAACCGGTATTTTTTCTTTATTCATATAATATACCTGCATCGGCTGTCCCCCGGTAGCAGAAGGTGTAATACAGCTGAAAAAAAATCCTACGGAAGAAAATAAAAAACAGATTCTTTTTTTTAGGTAAATATGAAAAGACCGCATCATATACCAGATAATTATGGATTCACCCCATATAAAAAACAGCACTAGAATAACGCCCGGAATCAGCCAGCGGATATCCGCCCGTTTGAAAGCCGCTGCCATTTCCCCCAGATCTTCTCCGTGAAAAACACCGTAAACCGTAAGCGCAAACACTGCAGTCAGGAAAAGCATATTCCCGATTACTTTCTTTTTTCCCTGCATGATGTACTTCTTCCTTTCTTAAAAAACTCTGGATTTTTAAAAAATACGCTGTTTACTTTATCTGCAGCCTTTTCATAGACTGTTCCGGTCACTGTATGCTTTCCAAGCCACAGACAGGCCTCTGCAAGCAGAATCCCTCCTATCACATCAGCTATGACATGCTGTTTCGTCAGCAGTGTTGAAAGACAGACTAAAACAGCCATGCCTAAAGATGCCCTCTGATACCAGCGCGGAATGGTATGTTTTCCACGCAGCCCGGCAAAGCATAACCAGCTTACCAGGCAGTGAATTGACGGAAACAGATTATCTGCCGCATCTGCCCGGTACACAAACAGCATCACCTGGTTCCAGAAGCCTTCAGCTTCCACAAACGGCCTCGTATTTGTAGTTGGAAATACCAGGTAACAGGTAAAACAGACAGTCCTTGACAAAAAATCTGCTGAAAAAAACTGAAACGCTTCTCTTTTTTCCTGCCTGGCAATTAAAATATAATTTACGGCCCAGAACAGATAACATCCAAGATAAACGGAAGCTGCAGGAGAAAAGAAAGGAATCAGGCGGTCCAGCCTGGTTTCAATATTATAATGATACCAGTTTCCAGCAATCAGTCTCGCGCCGCCGTACACTGCCATATTAAAAGAAAACGCTGCAATCAGCGGAATTACACTATAATAAGGTATTACGGGTACAAAGTTCTTATGTAATCTTCTCATGCTGCACTCCTTCGGATGTATTTTTACTGCTTTAGAGCGTGCTTGAAAAATACTTTGCGTAAGATGTACTTCACAGTCTGCAGAAAATCTATCCCAGATTTATAGAGCAGCAGGCCATACCGGTTAAGCTGGAAATGAATTCCGCAAAGCGGGAAATACAGATTGCCGTAATGATTTTTCACACACGCTCTAGTATAACAAGCCTTTGAAAATCACTCAAGTAGTTTACGCGCATCTTAAGAAAACATTAAAACTTTTAAGAGAATTTTGTTAAAATCTTTATGTTTTTTTAAGTTTCCGGCAAGAATTCAGCCCCTTTTTTCCACATCCCCAGACCGCATAAAGAATTACAAATATAAGTGTCTGCGCATACAAGATCGTTCCTCCGCTGATCAGATCTGATGCAAACTGTCTGTTATTGGCATATCCAAGCCAGTGAATTCTGCTGGTCATATAATAAAGCACTGATGTAAATCCCAGTCCGTGCAGCGTCAGCATATAGACTTCTTCTTTTTTCTTCCATATATTTTTAAAACAGCATAAGCAAATGATTCCATAAACAAGCACTGTCACAGCTTGATATGCGTTTACAACATACATCCCGATTCCGTCGGTCTCAGACATCACCGCCAGCCATGTACCGGATGCTGTCACAAAAAGAGTGCAGAAAATAAACAGCAGATTCCTCCGGTCCGAAAACCTCACAATATACGGCCTCTTTACAAACACGATTCCAAAAATAAAATACATAGTGTTTAAAAACAGTGCAAAATACAAAAATGGATACCCGTTTTCTTCGCAGACCTTAAATATTCTGATTTCTGCCAGTATGCGCAAAAGCGTTACACAAAAAAACAGGCAGAAACTACGGTGAAAAGAAACGGTAATGGCAGTTACATCATGTATGCTGTCCTTTTTCAAGCCAAATGAAATATAATGCGTATCTCCCTCTGTGTGTCCTTGTTCTTCTTTATGGTTTGTTTTTTTATGAGAAATGTCTTGAAACATCATAGCTTCTCCTCCTTTTTTATGAATCTTTTTCCGTCATTCTGACCCCTTGTGCAGTTTTCAGCATTTCTTCCTTCGACAGCCTGCCCTGCAGTTTAAATACTGTATTCTCATCCTGCGACAGCCATATCATAACGCTGTCTTCGTCTTCCATGACTGCCTCATAACAGTAAAAAAATCGTCCATCCTCCTGTTTTAATACAGAAAAATCCCTGCTTTTATGGTCCACGGTAATAGAAGCATTTGCAGACATATAATCAAATAAAAGCACCCCCCCTCTTCCATCAGAATACTGCATTGAGCCTGCATCATCCACTGACACTTTATAACCGGACGGCACATATGCAGGTTCGTATTTCAAAACAGCCCGCATCCTGTCATCTTCGTCAAACCGGAATATTGTATAATTTTTAAATCTGGTCATAACTTCATGGCTGCAGCTCGCCACCTGATAAGGATGTGAAGCAGCTATATAAAAAACCAGCGCTGCTGCTGCCGCTGTTATGCCCCGTATTCTGGCATGACGCACCTTTTGACGTTCCAAAGCGCATAACCGCTGCATCCTGGCATAAAAGTTTTCTGACAGCTTATATCTGTCATAAAATTCCATATTTTCCGGCAGCTGCTTTAACTCCGTTTCCTGCATCTTTGCGATAAGCTCCGTCCATCCGTTGTTTCCTGCATTAAAATCTTTCATATCCGGCATGATCCAGCAATTCCCTCATTTTCTTTCTGGCACGGTACAGCCGCATTTCTGTCGTTTTTACAGAAATTCCCAGCTGTCTTGCAATTTCATGGTTATCATATTCATAATAATACTTCAGATAAAGCACTGTTTTTAACACTTCCGGCAGCTGCTCTAATATCCTTTGTATCTGCTCAGCTCCCTCTTTTTTCTGCATATGGCCTTCCGGATCTAAATTTTCATCCGTCTGATACAGTACCAGCTGCTCTAATTCCTCTTCTCCAAAGCGCTTCTGCCTGCGCAGAATATCGATACATTTATTTTTCACAGCCGTAATACACAGCCCCGTCATTTGATTCTCAGACAGCCCGCAGTACCGGTCCAGGTTTTCTGCAATGCTTAAAAAAGCTTCATGGACTGCATTTTCTGCATCCATCTGATGCTTTAATATCCCGATTGCAATATGGTACATTTTTAAATAATTATCTTCGTAGATATTTTCAAACAGGCATGCATGCCGTTCTTTTTTTCTCTGAAATCTGTGGTCTGACATGGATTTTCCTTTTTCGTATTTACTGTCTGAGACTGCATAACGCGGATGCTTTCGAAAGCGATTGCTGTGTTTTTTATGCTTCTGATTAAGAAACGCAGAAGGGAGCAGATTCTCTACAACATTTTGGTGACTTTTTCTACTTTTAATGACCCGGACGCCTCCCCCCAAACAGCACAACAGCCTCCCGGACGCAATACATCCGAAAGGCCGTCACCGGCACCGGTCCAGCACCCGCTCAGGGTACCGGACTTAAGAACCGGAAAAATAAAATTTTAAAATCTATGCAGCCAGCACCTTCACCGCTACTTAACTGCCCCCGTAATTCCTTCTGCAAAACTCTTCTGCAGACAGAAGAAAATAATAACCGTCGGAACCGTGCACAAGGTTACGCCGAGCATCAGCGCTCCATAGTCAGTATAATGCCCTTCTTTTAAATTTGCAATGAGCATCGGCATTGTCATCATGGTTTCATCTGACATAATTACTTTTGGCCACAGATAGCTGTTCCATGCATTCATAAATGTAATGGTCATTGCCGCCGCATAGGTAGAGCGCATCGTCGGTATAAACATGCGAAAGAAAATTGAAATTTCATTTAGCCCGTCTATTCTTGCTGCTTCAATGATATCATGCGGAAACGACCTTGCGCTCTGGCGGAACATCATGATTAAAAACGGCGTGGAAAGGGTTGGCAGGATAAATCCAAGTGTGGTGTTTAAAAGATTCGCGTTTGAAAACATCTGAAACAGCGGAATCATTGTGGATGCAAAAGGCACCATCATAGCTAACAGGATAATGCTCATAACCGTATCTTTCGCCTTGTCATGAAAAATTTCAAATCCATATCCGGCCAGGGAGCAGATCAATAACGAAACCGCTGTCAGTACAATTGCATACCGGAACGAATTGAACATGGAAAGCCCGACATCCTGTGCTGCGGTCAGATTCCGAAAATTTTCAGCCAGATGCATTCCCGGCAGCAGCCTGCCTTTTACAACGTCAATGCTTTTATTTGTAGCTGCAGTCAGCATCCATAAAAGCGGGAATACGGAAATGAGTGAAAAAACAGTTAAAAATGAATATAATAAAAAGGATTTTCTCTTGCTAATCACGCTTATCACCTGCTTTCATCTGAATAAATGCCAGCACTGCCACCAGAATCAGTATAAAATAGGACATAGCTGCTGCATAGCCAAAATTCGGCACATATTTAAACGACACATTATAAATATAATGAGACATGGTAATCGTTGCATTCGCCGGCCCGCCGTTTGTAAGATTTACGGATTCGTCAAACAGCTGCAGCGTTCCGTTTGTGGACATAATGGCTGTTAAAAGAATCGTCGGCTTTAGCAGAGGCACGGTAATTCTCCAGAATGTCTGCATGGGAGAAGCTCCGTCAATTTTGGCTGCTTCATATACGGAATATTCAATATTCTGCAGGGCTGACAGATAAAACACCATGTTATATCCCGTCCATCTCCAGATGAGTGCAAGAATGATAATCACCCTGGCGCTTCCTGCATGTCCTAGAAAATTATAACCTGTATTTAATATACCAAGTTTTATCAGAACTGTGTTAACAAAACCATCCACAGCAAACAGCGAGCGGAAAATCAGCGCGCTGGATACAAGTGTGGTTGCACATGGAAGGAAAATTGCTGTACGAAACATCCCTTTAAACTTTAAATCCTTATTATTCAGCGCTGAAGCCAGAATCATCGCCAGCACAAGCATAATCGGAACCTGAATCAGCAGATAAAAGAAATTGTTTTTCAGTGCCTGGATAAATACGCCGTCTTCAAACATCCGCACATAATTATACAGCCCCGACCAGCCCATTCCTTCTCCGATTCCTGTTTTTAAGGACAGAATCAGGCTCTGTACCATTGGCACAAAACTCATGAATACGATTAACAGGACTGCCGGAGTCAGGAATGCCCAGCCGTTTAGATTCTGTCTCTGGCTCAGAGTGAGTCGTTTTTTATTCATCTGATGCTCCTTTCCAGACGGTCTATCTGCCCATTGTAAATTTTACCGTATCTTGCGCTGTCTGCAGTTCGGTATCGATATCCGAGCCTCCCATGACATTCGTAATCGCGGTCGCCACTGCGTCCCTTGCCTCATAATAATAGGCTCCGGTATGTACGGAAGGCACTTTCCCTGCATACTCTGTAATTTTGCTGAATACCGTATCATTACCGAAATACTCGCTTGGTTCACCGTACTTTTCGCTTTCCGCCGCTGGCAGGTATGTAGAAAGCGCACCGCTTGGAAGAATATTTTCCCAAAATTCCACACTTCCGGCAAACGTAGCAGCCAGGAAATCTTCTGCCAGCTTCGTTTTCGCACTGTCTGCACAGACTGCCCAGGTTGAACCTCCGTTATTGGAATAATTGGTCGCATCGTCTATGCCGGTCAGTCTCGGCATATTCGTAACTGCCCAGTTTCCGGCCTGCTCCTCTGACGCCTGGATCGCCCCCATAATCCAGCAGCCGTTAATCGTCCCGGCAACTGTATCGTTATTCATGCTTCCTATATACTGGTCAGAATCATTGACTTCCACCAGCACGCCAGATTCCACTAGTTTTTTATAAATTTCCAGTGTTGCCTTTATTTTTTCATTGCCCGCAATAAACGGATTTCCCTGGTCGTCAAACATGCTTCCTCCGGCTGACTGCAAAATCATGACAATGACATCCGATTCGCCTCCCAGACACGACAGCAGCGGCTTTCCTGTCTTTTCTAACACAATTTTTCCCTGTGCTATATAATCCTCCCATGTAATGTCCGTAAAGTCATCCACCGTAAATCCCGCCTGTTTTAGAATATCTGTCCGGTAACATGCTATGACAGCTCCGTTATCAAACGGTACACCGTAATTTTTTCCATCCACCGTAGAATAAGCTGTCTTTGCTTCTGCAAACTGCGTAAAATCAATCTCCGAATCTGTCAGGTCTGCAAATGCCTTCGGATAACTCAGAACATTTTTTTGGAAAGCATTATCCTGCATCAGCAGAATATCCGGCAGGCTGTCAGTCTTTCCAGAAGTCACGGCCGTCGTCAGCTTGGTCTGCAGATCGTTCCACGGCGTTTCTATGACATTCAGCTGAAACTGCGGATGATCCTTTTGATAGACCTTTTCCGCTTCCTTCATCGCATAGATATTAAATGTCGGGTCCCAGCACCATACAGTCAGAGACTCCTCTAAATCTGCTTCTGTGCCGTTCGTGCTTCCTTCCTTGTCTCCGGCCCCGTTTCCTCCTGCACATGCAGCCAGCGATACCGCCATGACTGCTGCCAGTATTCCTGCCATTACTTTCTTTTTCATATACCCGTCCTCCTTTATTTTTGGTACATTCTGACTATAGCATATATAAAAACAGCCCCGGTATTAGAGATTTCATATAAATCTGTATAAAATTCAGATTTTAGAAATTCCTTCTGCCGGGGCCTTATCACCGTTTCACATTATGTTACAGGATTCATCCTGATTCATCTCTTCGTATGGAATTTTTACACGGACTGTCGTACCGCAGTCTTTGCTGCTTTCAATCTGCACGCCATATCCGATTCCGTAAATGAGCTTGAGCCGCTCATCGATATTCCGGATTCCGATTCCGGTAAAATGCTCTTTCCTTCCTGCGCCGGACATCATGCCCGCAGCACGCTCTGCAGGCATTCCGGTTCCGTCGTCTGCCGTTTCTATCAGCAGCCAGTCTCCTTTCCTTTGTACAAGCACATTAATATTGCCATGTCTCTCGTCAGGAAATGCATGGAAAAATGCGTTTTCGATAAAAGGCTGCAGGATCATTTTCGGTATTTTTGCATTTCTGCACGACTCCTGTATATAAAATTCTACCTGAATTTTATTTCCATAACGGGCTTTATTGATCTTTACATAATTTTTAAGGTTTATTTCCTCCTGCCCGATGGTGATAAATTCGTCTGCATTGCTTATCGTATTTCGCAAAAGTGCCGTAAACGCATCCAGCATTTCTACGGATTTTTTACTGTTTCCTTTCATAACCAGCCATTTAATGCCTGTTAGCGTATTGTATATATAATGCGGATTAATCTGCATCTGCAGCGCATACAGTTCTGCTGCACGCTTGGCCTTTTCTGTCTCCATCACCCGCTGTATATAATGTCTTAAATCCATAATCATTTCATTATACGTCTGCGACAGTTCACGGATCTCATCCGTACCCTCTACCGGCACCTGTTCGCCAAAATCGCGCTTTTTCTGCTCCCGCATGCTGATGCAGAGACGGTAAAGCGGCTGTGTCTGGCGGCGTACCAGTATAAAAATAAGTGAAATAATCCCCGCTGCTATCAAAACAGCCGTTGCAATATTGCGGTACAGGTCATATTCCTCATAAAAAGTACTTTTAGCATTGACAACGCCTGCGATTACAAAATCCGAGTTCGTAAACTGCTGCACCAGATAATGAATACAGCTGCCGTTTTCTCTGAGAGATGTATGATAAATCCGGCTTTTTTTTGCCTTTTCCACAATATCCAGAAGATGATTTAAGGACGCGTCCCCGTTTTCAAAATAACACGGATTATTTGCAGATATAACTTCATTGGAATGATTCAGCACTACAATATCGCTGTTTCCAGTCAGAAAATAGTCATAAAAACTGCGGATCTCAGACTCTTTGATCATAAGATACACATAACCTGTAATTTCATCTGACTGGTTTTGAATCGCACGGCAGGCAATGATCACCGGCTGGTTTTTCATTGTATTTGTAAATCCGTTTTCCATATACTTGCAGGCCAGATGTCCCGGATGCTCTGCGGCCTCTTTTGTCACCGGATAAGCGCCGATTTCCGAAAGCGGCACGCTGATAATATCTGCATAATTATATATAAAACTCTTTCCGCTGCATCCAGCCAGAAAAAGCGTCACATTGTCATACTCCCGGATTTTTGTCTCTTTCACCCGCATCTGCATCTGGTATACAATCTGCTGCTCCCTTGCGGTATCAAACCTGTCTGAAGCAAGATAAGCGCGCACTGCTTCGTCGTCTGCCACAGTTTTCGCAATTTCTGCAAAATCAGTATAAAGCTGATAAAACCGTTCCTCAATCTGTCCAAATATTTTCCCCTGTGAATCTGAAAACATATCCGTAAAAATCTGCTCGGAGGAATAGATATTGATATAGGAAAGGCTGACGGCGAGTATAACCACGCCTGCCAGTACAGACATTGCCAGTTTTATAAACAGGCTGTTTAAATGTAATTTTTTCATTCTGCTTTCCTGTCTGCTTTTCCAGACTGGCGCTTCCACTGGGCGGGAGTCTTGCCCGTCTGGTTTTTAAAGATTCTTGAAAAATAGCTGGGATCTGAATACCCTGTCCGCTCGCTGACCTGTGCAATCGTGCATGACGTAGATTTCAGCAGCTCACAGGCCTTTTCTATGCAAATCCGGTTCAGGTATTCGGAAAAACTCCTTCCTGTCTTTTTATTAAAATACGTAGACAGGTAATTATAATTATAATTAAATTTTTTTGCCACCTGTTTCAGTTCCAGTTCCTGTGCATAATTTTGTTCAATATACTGTTTGATTTCGTTTAACCTGCTGTCTGCATAGGATTTCCTGTCGCACTCCCTGTCCAGATCCTCTATCATAATTTCCATCTGCTTTTTAAAATCCTGTACATAGCGGCAGTGATCGATTTTCCGAAAAAAGTCTGATTTATTTGCACTCATCTCCCCGTCTGCCTTTTCTTTTTCCAATAAAAAATTATAAATCAGATTTTTTGCCGTGTTCTTTAACAGATATTCCTCAGCCGTGCAGTTACACATATATGTCACATAGGCTTCCAGCTGTTTGAGTGCTTCTTTAAAGCTGCGGTATTTTAACAGTTCTGTATACTGCTCGTAGGAAAAACGTTCGGCCTTTCTGCATCTTCTTGCCTGGGCGGCACATAAAAACGGCGTTCCTTTATAATAAAATTTTAAATCAAATAAATCACATCCGCGCTGATAACTGTTTTTCAGCCCCTCCATCCCATGAAACAGTGTCCCGTATATCCAAAAGCTTCCCGGCCTGTAACAGTTTAGTTTGTGAACGCACTGTTTTGCCTGTGCAAGCATATGTTCTTCATCCCGGACCCGGTAATTGAGAATCATAACACACACGTCCCCGCCCGCAAGCAGTACTTCTATTTCAAAATCTGTCTGACCCTTCCAGTAATCCTCAATAAAGCGGACCAGTCCCATCCCGTCTTCTAATCTTCCCGTCTGCCCGATGCTGTCTTTGGATAGCAGCAGGCGGCAGTTTGTATACGGAAAGCGCTGGCTGAAGTCTCCGTCTTTTAAATCTGTCTCATATCCATTCAGATAACGGATCAATTTTTCGTTTATGGAAGTCTCTTTCTTTTTTTCCAGCTGCATACCCGGAATCGTGCCAGCCGCACGCCCGAGCATGTCTAACAGCTCTTCAGAATTCAGCGACGGCTTTAAAATATAATCGCATGCCCCGTTTAGCAGCGTTTTCTTTACATATTCAAAATCATCATAACTGCTCAGCATAATCAGTTTTACCTTTGGAAAACGTTTTTTTACGATGACAGCAAACTCCATGCCGTCTAACACTGGCATTACAATATCTGCAAGCACAATATCCGGCTGGTGTTCTTCAATCATCAAAAGTCCCTCTTCCCCGTTTGCTGCTTCCCCTACAAGCAGATATCCTTCTTTTTCCCATTCGATCATGTGCCGGATCCCCTGGCGCATCATGCATTCATCATCCACAATCAAAACTTTGCAGTACATAAAACTCCCCCCTGTCTTCGTGTATTGCAGCCATTTAAAATTTTAACTGCCCGTATTCTCTCTGGTATTCAGCAAGCACCTCTTCGATGTCTCGTCCTGCTAATACCTGCTGCATTGCCTCGGCTGCAATCTCTTCAGCCTTATAAGTATCAGTCCCGTAATTAACGGAAGGAATCCTATTTGTCCAGTAAATTAAATCCTGATAAATCATCTGACTGCCATAAAACGGCTGCCCGGACTGATATGCCATGCTCTTTTGTGCTGATTTTAACGCACTGAGCAGGTGAATTTTTTCTGCCAGCCTGTCCATCAGCCCTGTATCTGATGCAAAAGTCTCGCCCAGAAAATGCCTGGCTTCCCCCGCCATGCCTGCATATTTTAAAACATACCAGCAGCTTCCTCCGATTGACGAAGCGTTGACAGACGCTTCACAGTTTTTCATCCTCGGAACTTCTGCCATGCGCCACAGTCCTTTCTGGGATTCTTCTTCTAAAATACTAATCGAAATCCACGATCCGGTCAGTATAGACGCTGTATTCCCTTCCCAGAAATCATGCACAAACCGGTTCCAGTCCGCAGCTGTCAGCGCTATCCCGGCATTGACGATTTCTCTGTAAAGTCTTACCGCCTCTGCCAGAACCTGGTTGCCTTCCAGATACAGCTTTCCCTCCTCATCTGTGTACCATGCGCCCGCACTCTGAAGCATCATGCGGATCAGGGGCAGATCTGTCGGATTTATGGATAACATTGCCATGCCGGTTGTTTCGCGTACCTTCTTTCCGACTTCTATATAGTCTTCCCACGTCAGCCTTCGCATATCCTGTTCTGTAAAGCCTGCCTTTTGAATCACGTCCAGGCGGTAAAAAAGCCCGATGGTACCGCAGTCAAAAGGAACCCCGTAAATCGTATCTCCCGCATGGTTAACACCTGTTTTGCAGGAAACAAAATCATCCTGTGATACAATACTGTTTAATGGCAGAAACTCACTCTCATAGTTTTGCAGAAAATACTGTATGCTGTAATCTTCAATCAGGACAATATCCGGCAAAAATTTATGGCTTCCTGTAATCATTGCAGATTTAAGTCTTGCCTTAATTTCCTCCTGTGTCATGGAAACAATTTCAAATGCCGTATCCGGATAACGCTTCTGATAAGCTCTGACGGCCTCCTCTGCCGCTATGATATTGTACTTATCATCCCACGCCCAGATTTTCACCGGATTTTTCTGTTCTGAACTGCCAGGCTGTGTATATTCCCGGCTGGAAATACTGTGGAACACTGCATATACAAGAATTGCTGCAGCAGAGACTGCAAAAACCAGAAAGAGCGCCTTTTTATGTGTCTGGTTCATGACTTTTCTTTCTCCTTTTCATTATTGAGGGCTGGACAGGTGAAAAAAAATGTGATTTTAATAAATTTATCATATTTTTAGGATATACAGTATGAAAAATTTCATGTAAAATAGTTCAGATTTCAGATATTTAGAAAACAAAATCAAATGAGAGTGCCGCATTCCCATTTTCAGCAGAAATAAATAACGGCGTCCGGGAGGAACGACCCTCTCCCGAAACGCCTTCTGATTTATAATATATCAATATATTCCCCGGCCAGTGCCTTATTCATGCTGCGCACTGCGCAGAACTTCCCGCACATAGAACAGGTATCCTCATGTTCCGGCTTACGTTCATTCCGGATTTTTTTTGCTGTTTCTGCATCCAGCGCGCATTCCCACTGTGCTTCCCAGTCCAGCTTTCTGCGGGCGTCTGCCATTTTATTGTCCATCTCTAAGGCACCGCGCACCCCTTTTGCGATATCTGCTGCATGGGCTGCGATTTTCGATGCAATAATCCCCTGTTTTACATCTTCCACATTTGGAAGCGCCAGATGCTCTGCCGGGGTTACATAGCATAAAAATGCCGCGCCGGCTGCGGCTGCAGCTGTACCGCCGATTGCAGCCGTAATGTGGTCATACCCCGGTGCAATGTCCGTAACAAGAGGCCCCAGCACATAAAACGGCGCTCCCTTACATATCGTCTGCTGGATTTTCATATTTGCAGCGATCTGGTCGAACGGCATATGTCCAGGGCCTTCTACTATAACCTGCACGTCTTTTTCCCAAGCGCGCTGTGTCAGTTCTCCCAGGCGTACCAGCTCTTCCATCTGGCAGATATCAGATGCATCTGCCAGGCATCCCGGCCGGCATGCATCCCCAAGGGATATGGTTACATCATACTGCCTGCAGATATCCAGTATTTCGTCATAGTATTCATAAAACGGGTTTTCGTTTCCGGTCATGCACATCCAGGCAAACACCAGTGAACCGCCCCGGGATACAATGTTCATTTTTCGTCCGCAGCTGCGGATCTGATCGATTGTTTTGCGCGTAATTCCGCAGTGGAGTGTTACAAAATCCACGCCGTCTTCTGCATGCAGACGTACTACATCGATAAAGTCCTTAGCTGTTAAAGTATCCAGATCTCTCTGATAATGGATGACAGAATCGTATACCGGTACAGTTCCGATCATGGCCGGACATTCCGCTGTCAGTTTTCTGCGAAACGAAGCTGTATCCCCGTGAGAAGATAAATCCATAACCGCATGAGCCCCCAGGCGGACAGCTTCCATTACTTTGCGCATCTCTATATCATAATCTCTGCAGTCTTTAGATACTCCGAGGTTTACATTGATCTTTGTACGCAGCATCGACCCAATGGCCTCCGGTTCCAGACAGGTATGATTTTTATTCGCACAGATGACAGCCCTGCCCTGTGCTGCAAAAGACATCAGTTCTTCCGGTGCCATATGTTCTTTGTCTGCAGCTTTTTTAAGCTCCTGCGTGAGTATGCCTTTGCGGGCAGCTTCCATCTGCGTTGCATATTCTCTCATAATCATTCCTCTTTTCCAAAAGTTAAATTTCCATAAAATAATCTGTTATAAACATATCTGCCAGTTTTCTGATTTCAGGCTCATCTTTTCTGCTGGATGCGTCTGCAATGCCCAGCACATGGAAGCCCGCTGCTTTGGCAGTACGGACAGCATACAGCGCATCTTCCGCCACCCATGTATGTTCCGGCTGGGTGCCCATTTCCTTAGCTGCAGCATAAAAAATTGCCGGATCATTTTTACCGCTGCCAAATTCTGTACAGGTAAAGATTTTCTGAAAACAGTTTTCAATGCCCAGACGGCGGAACGCTGCCAGAATCAGAGGCCGGTCTGTAGAAGTCACAACCGTCATTGGTACTGACGCCTCCTGTAATGCTTTTAAAAACTCCTGTGCTCCATGCTTAAACCCGGGTTCGCTGCTGTATGCCTGTGCGACTGTCTGAATCACTCCCGCTTTAATCTCCTCTGCTGTCTGCGGCAAATGATATGTTTTTTTCATATACTCTGCCCCTTCCTGCATCGTCATGGAAAATAATATTTTGCCAAGCGACGACGGAGCATGAACGCCGACCGACTTTAAATAGCGCTCCCCGCTGTGATCCCAGACCGGCATGGAATCTAACAGTGTCCCGTCTACATCCAGAATCATGCCTTTCACGGATTCCTTTTTTATAAATTCCTGGAAAAACTTCCCCATATGATCTTCTCTGCCTCCTCTCTTAACTCTGCTGCTGCCTTTTGAATATCAGTCTGTGCAAATATTGCGCTTATGGCTGCAATTCCGCTGATTCCGCTGCCGGACAGCTGTCTGATGTTATTTTTTGAAATACCTCCGATTGCCACGCAGGGTATGGAAACAGCGCTGCAGATTTCTTTCAGCTGCGAAAGGCTCAGCGGTACTGTGTCTTTTTTGGTTCCGGTCGCAAATACCGCTCCTGCTCCCAGATAATCTGCTCCCTGCTCAAGTGCCAGCAGAGCCTGATCCACAGTTCTTGCTGATACACCGATAATTTTATGCTGTCCCAATAGTTTCCTTGCCTCAGGCACACTCATATCTTCCTGCCCTAAATGTACACCGTCCGCATCTATGGCATATGCCAGCTGTGCATTGTCATTTACAATAAACGGAACCTGGTATCTGGCACAGAGTTTTTGGATCTGCCCTGCCTGCTCTGCCAGTTCTGCCCCTTTCAGATTTTTTTCACGAAACTGCAGACATGTTACGCCTCCTTTTAATGCTTCTTCTGTCTGCTCATACAAAGTGCGTCCGGCTGTCCAGCTCCGGTCAGTGACGGCATACAGCAGAAGGTCTTTTTTGTTACAGTTCATTTCTGCCTCCTTTTTTAAGCGGGTTTCTGCATTTTGATACACGAAAAAAGGACGCTGCTTCGGATTACCATGGCATCGTCCCTGTCTGCTGCAATATGAAATCTATTTCATAATATATGCATAACGGCTATAAATGCTTCCCTACGTTGGCATGATCCAAATCAGGTTCCGGGTCTAAGCAGTACCAGCTTACTCTCAGCCCATTCTCATGGACTCCCCACGTGTTTGTCTTTGTTGATTTCTATTATAGTATAGCAGTATCGTGCAGTGAATGCAATCATTATTTTAAACAGAGAACTCTAGCTCTGCTCTTTTTTAATAGGATGACGGATAACGGTTCGAAGTTTTTCCGGAGCCGATCTTCTGGCATCGCTTAGATAAATTTCATGGTGATAGCGTTTTTCTGTGATATCTGTCACATATCCGTTCTGACTGATATATGTATGCATCAGGGCTGTCGTGGCAGGTTCGTCATCATACGGGCCGATATGCATGCACTGTACACACAGTCCTTCCTGATAAGTCATAAATTCTGCCTTCGAAAAATCTGTTTTCTTTTTTCTTTCCGCTTCTGCCCTGGCCCACTCAAAATCTTCTTTCGTCACAAAGTCCGGCAGACGGATAAGAGAAATCCACTGAAACTGGTCTTTATGGCTGTAATCCACCCCGTTTATGCCTTCCTGCCACCAGAAGCCTTCCAGCGGCGGAACCACATAGTCAAAATATCCTTCGATCTGATGATCTCCTTTTTTGCTCATTTTTATTGTATAAGCAATGCCGTAAAGCAGTCCGACTGCCTTCTTATATTCGCCATCCGGTTCATTCGGGTCACCCTGGCCGCGGACTGCGATATAGTTCATATCCGGTATCGTAACAATAACCGGTTTTATCCCTGGCATATAAAATTCTTTGTATTCTTTCTTATAGTCAAATGCCATTGTGTAACCTCCTGTGTTTCTTTTTTAGGTATTGGCTGACCGGACGCCATGCGGTGATACTTTTTCTTTTCGCCTGCGGACAGTAAAAAATTCGATATGTCCTGCTTTAGGCCTGCAGCAGCATACGGACTGATGCCTGCAAAAAGCAGAATACTCAGACTTCCTGTCTCAGTATGGATCGTGGATAAAAAAATCATTGGTCTGGATAACAAAATCTGTGTTATCCCGGCTTTGCCTGATGCTGCGTGAAACGCTGTATTTTAGCGGGGTTTCTTTTCGTAGCTTTGCTTACTTTTTCAATGTTCTCTGTAACTTTACTACCAAAATTCTAACAAAAAACTGACAACAGATCAATTTGGTATTTCAAATATGTCTTGCCTCAATCATTATAATGTCCTTTGCATGATATGATCTTAATATTCTGCAATTCATCAATATCGTACACCAATCGGTTTTTTTCATCAATCCGCCTGGAATATCCCGGACGATGTTTCAGCGGCTCAGGCTTCCCAATGCCTTGCATTGCCCCGTTTCTTCGTATATCTTCAATCAGTGAGTAAATTTTATTTGCTGTTTTCTTGTCTTTTTTAATCCAATCCATGAATTCAGCCATCGCATCTGAGGAAAAGGTAAAATCATTCATCAATCATAGCCCTCAATTCCTCGAGTGATTTATGAATCACTTCACCTTGTTCTAGCTGGGCAAAGCTTTGGTCTAATTTTTTTAGATATTCCTCATTTCTTTTTGCTTTTGCCATCTCGTTATACTCTTTTTCGGATACAATTACTACATTTTCATTTTTGGGTCGTGACACAACAAGCGTTTCACCGCCTATTACTTTATTGCACCATTCCTTAAAATTATCACGTACATCCATGCTTTTTACTGCTAACATAATATCACCTCATAATTTCGTATGGTTTTTCGTACTTTTATTATATATGGTTATTATGTGTATGTCAAATTATTTTATGTCAGAATTTCAAAGGAATTAAAAACAGCCCCAACCGCAAGGGCTAAGGCTGTCTTAATGTATTACTGCAACTTGAAATTCTCATTTAGGAAGTACCGTCCAAACCCATTACTATCTACGTCTGCTCTGTTATTTGTAATGTGTCCTGCCTCTCCGAAATCAACCGTTATCGTTTCCCACAAGCCGTCATAATCTTTCAATTCCAGAATAGCGTCCGTAATCGAACCGGTTCTGGCTAA
This sequence comes from uncultured Eubacterium sp., assembly GCA_910580075.1. GTDB lineage: Bacteria > Bacillota > Clostridia > Lachnospirales > Lachnospiraceae > Eubacterium_J. The sequence continues at coordinate 45,387 of CAJTVR010000001.1, forward strand.
TGCTAAATCTTCCAGAGTAAGGGGAGAGGGGTCCTCATTACTGAAATCTACATACACACATAAATCTCCGTCTTTCAGTACCACATCTCGAATTGATTCTGTCTTACTGCTGATTGCCCCTTGAATGGCAGTCTTTACATCTTCCACGAACTTTGTAACCTATTTTGCATGTGCTAACAAAATTCTAACAAATTCGATGTTACAGACAATTTTGCAAGTCCAAAATAGAATAGAAAAGAAGCAGGTTATCCGTTTGCCATATCCTATAACAAAATAAAGACCTTTCGAAGCATTGTACCTCGAAAAGCCTTTATTTTCGGTGTTTTAAAGCTGATGACGGGAATCGAACCCGTGACCTCCGCACTACCAATGCGACGCACTACCGACTGTGCTACATCAGCTTATCTAACAAATAATTGAACTGCTGTGAATCTCCCTACCAATGCGACACACTACCGACTGTGCTATAGCAGCTTATAAAATAATCAGCATCTGTCTGCGAATCTTTAACTATTACTGACAGACGAAAGAACTGACTTAATTACTATACTATAGGTGATGAAAAATGTCAACGTTTTTTTGAAATTTTTCATTATAAATCACCTTCATCATTCTCAGCAAAACCGGCTGAGCATCCGGTTTCCCGGCTTTGTTCTGAAATATTCGGCCCTTCAAAACCGGGAACCGTACTTTAACAGATAAAAAAAGCACTGCCTGCTACACGGTCTTATTTAAAAATACAGACATCCTGCTCTGCCCTCCCGCAGTCATGTACTGAAACGCTTTATAAGCGTCCCCTGATGCTTCCGGCTGCTGGAATGTATTGACACCGTTCCCGTTTTTCACTTTCATTGTCAGTATTTTTGCCGGTTCCTGCGGCTGGCTGGCTGGCTGCTGAACAGGTGCGGCCGGCTGGCTGTCAGATGCAGCTTCAGACTGCTGCTGACCGGAACTGTCTGTATCCATTTCGCTGCCCGCCAGTTTTTCATAAATCACCTTTGTAAACAGCTGTAAAAACTCCAGATAATCGTCATAATCAAAGTAACGGTTTAAAATATCCTGCAGCTTATTTGTGCTGTCTGATAATCCGGATGACTGGCTGGCTGCATAAGATGATAACAGACCGGACGACGGCTGGCTGGCTGCTGTACTATTCGGAATCGTCACACCTTCTTCCAGATATCCAAAAATTTTAGATACATAGTTCTGTGTTTCTTTAAACGGAGGAATTCCGCCGTATTTATCTACGTTTCCGCTTCCGGCATTATAAGCTGCCAGTGCATAAGCTGTATTTCCATTATATTTTTCCAAAAGACGGCTGATATACTGTGCCCCGCCCATGATGTTCTGCTCCGGGTTATATGCATCTGATACTCCTAAGGAAGCTGCCGTCGCCGGCATCAGCTGCATAATGCCCATGGCACCGCAGTGAGAGGTTGCATCTGCACGAAAATTAGATTCCGCTTTGGCCATTGCCTTTAACAAATCTTTGGATACCTGATATGTATCGGATGCCTTCTGAAACACCTGCTCTAAGTAGTCTCCGTAATTAAGAGATGCCTGATCCATATAATTAGAAAAATATGTATTGGGTGTACTTATGCTGTTTTCTGCTGCAGCTGGCGAAAGCACGCCATTGATATCTGTGATAGAATTGATATTCATAATGCCCCCTTATCTGCCTTCCTGATTATTTTCAAAAACCTGTCCTGCACCAGTCCCGACTGTAACCGTCTGCGGAACTGCCGTTCCTGTAAGCAGTGCTGCAAATGTCTCAATCTGCGCACCTTCAATAAGTATCTGTGCTTTTTTATGTATCTGTGCAAAAGCCTCTGTGCCGATTTCTTTTAACCTTTGTGCGCTGATCCAGACCTTTTTCAGCTTTTTACACTGATAAAATGCCCTTTGTCCGATATCAGTAACATTTGCCCCTATTACAATCTCTTTTAACTGTGTATCATATGCAAACGCATTCTCTGCTATTTCCGCCACCTTATATTCTGCGCCATTAATCAGAACCGTATCCGGTATAATAACCGAAGTGCTGTCTGTTAAAAATCCCGTACATTCTGCTGTCTTTTCTTCTGAATCCAGAATCCGGTACATAACGCCGTCTATCTGATAGTCTGACAGATCACCGGAATCCTCTCTGACCACAGTTAACCCCTGAGGCTGACTGACGTACCAGCAGCGGGTAGCAGATTCTACCGTAATAGATGCCCGGGAAACCGGATATCTGCCGGACGGCTTATCTCCCGCCGGATCGGAACAGTAAAAAATGCCGTCTGTATAATCTGTAATAAGAATCGCATGGGGTTTGCGCGGATTATAAATCACAACGCCCTCCGGATGACTGGCAAGCAGCGTAACCAACTCCCTGGAAGAAGCAAGCGGCTTTTGTGTAACAGAAATACCGGACGTCTTGAAATTCCATTTTAATCCGGTCCCTTCCGACCATGCATTCTTTCGCACAGACTTTTCTGTAATCTGTTTCCAGTCTGTATTTCCCGAAAGCATCGCAGCCCTGCGTATCATCATCGCGCTTGCTGTCAGCGTGCATACACGGGCACGGGACTGTTTTAAAAATACCGCTTCGTCATTTAATTCTAAAAAAGTAACGCCCTGACCTTTTGCTTCGTCCGTTTCGCTTTCTTCCTGCGTTTCGTTTTCCTGCGATGCCGGCGGCACCTGTGAAGCTGCTGATTTTTCGCTGTCCTTTAGTGCTTCCTCCTGCGATGCCGGCGGTATCTGTGAAGCTGCCGCCCTGCATAGTATCATCTGGCCTGGCAGACTGAAGCAGAGCACGCAGCAGATGATGCATGCCAGTATCGTCTTTCTTCTATTATTATGTGTATGATGCAAATCTGTATTTGGAATGACTGCATCCTGGACCACTGTCCCCCTGATCATTATATTCAGGCCGCCTGTATCCAGTATTCTTTTCACCAGCAGACCTTTCTGTGAGTCTTTTTGTTCTCTGTATTCTTCTTCCATACTGTCTCCCTGCAAATATTTTTGTTCCTTACTTTTTTATTACAGTATATGAGACTAGTTTACAGTACTTTGGAAGATATGGCAAGCAGATAATTTAAGAAAATACAAAAGATACTGGCAAAACTCCATTTGGGAGACATAACAGGCTATACTGACTAAGCCGGGGATAAATTCTCCACAAAACAAAGCATGCAGGTCTTAGAGAGGAAATCAAAGAAAAATGATTTTTCAGACTCACTCTGGCTCTGCCGCCTTTTCCTCTGTGCTCTGCTTTCCTACATCATCTCCCATTTCTTCGATTTCTTCCTGCACTTCCCTGATCTTGGAATCCAGCTGCAGCGCCCGCAGAATCATGCCCTGCTCTTCTGGTGAAAACATGGAAATCGCACGTCCAAGCTCGGTAATGTTATTTCTGTTGACCATCAGTCCCCTGCCTTTTCCAAACGGAATGCGGATGACATTTTTCATATCACTGGTATCGCCTAAACAGAGCCAGCTGCCGCTCATCGTAAATTTTACTCCGTTATAATTAATCACACCATTTTTGTCTGCATAAGAGGCATAAGGAGCCGACATTTCTTTACGCACCAGTCCAAACGGGTCTTCAATTATATGTTCTTCCTCACTGTCACTGCCATTCGTCTGCATCATTTCAAAAGTTTCCATCAGCTTATTATACCTTGCGCCAAAACATGCAGCCTGCTGTGCCGTGTGCTGTCTGTTCGAAGAATCTGGCAGAACGGCGCTTTTTTTCCCGTCATTTTGAATGCTGCCACAAGTTCTTTCCATGCCAGACGCCTTACGGCCCCCTAACGACATTCCGTAATCAAAATGCTGCCCGTTACCGCACGCAGCATTTTTGTCTGTATTTCCAGGCACTTTATAATTCCTGTAATTACCATAACCCTGCGCGTATCCTGTTCCGCTTACCATAATCAGTTTCCTCCTTTAATTAAGTTCTGCACTGTCAGTCTGATTTTATGATTCCTTCTGCCAGAGTGTTTCTTTTTTCTTTCACTGGCTGCATCTTCTTTTTTTCGCTGCCAGCTGTATCTTCCTTTTTTTCGCTGGCTGCATCTTTCTTTTTATTCTTCGCTGGCTGATCTTCCTATTTTACCTTGCCGGCTGCATCTTCCTTTTTTATCTTGCCAGCTGCATCTTTCTATTTTACTTCACTGGCTGCATCTTCTCTTTGCAGACTTTCTACTGCTTCATATGCAATTCGTTCCATAGCGCTGCTGCTGTTTTTCTGAATTTTGTCTGCGTCAAATAAATATGCTTTCATCGTACCGTTTTCTTCTTTCATTTCTACATATACACTGCACGCACGCGTCTGCCCGGGTTCTTTTTCCAGTTTTGCTTTAAGGGTATATCCTTCCAGTATGTTGATTTCCATTTTATCACATGCGCTGTACGGAATCCGGCGGACTTCCACTTCCTGTGCATCCTGCATTGAATCACACCATCCTGGCTGAATGCCGGCTGGTCTAAATCCGTTTGGGGAAATAACACCCGGTTTAAGCTGCATGCTCTTTTGCAGTCTGTCCTGAAAACTGTCTCCCGGCACAAATCCCCCGTTCTTTGTGCCTGGCCGTTCATGCGTTTCGTGAATAACGCCTGGCAGCCCGCTGTTTCTTCCTGATTTTCCAATCTGCATGCTCTCTCCTTTCCTTCACTGTTACATGCAAAGTCAAAATACGCTGTTCTTCCCTTCTTTCTCCAGTCTTTCTTTTAGCTTCTGCCTTCCCCGCCGGAGTCTTGTTTTTACAGTTCCTTCTTCAAGTTCCATAATCTCCGCAATTTCCCTTATGGAATAATCTTCATAGTAAAACAGATACAGCGGATTGCGGTATTCTGCCGATAATTCCATAACCTTAAAGAGCGTGTCATCTTCATGCACAAATGACAGGCTGAAATGCTTCATCTCACACTCCGGCACTTCGTCAAATCCTACCGTCCGTGAAAACCATGCGCTCTTTTGGATATCATAACAGATATGCAGAACCACACGTATAAACCAGTTTTTCTCATGATTCTCATTTTCAAAAGCCGGCCTTGCTTTCAGATAGCGGCAGAATGCTTCCTGTACAGCGTCTTCTGCATCTGCCTTATTTTTCATATTTGAAAAAGCTACCCGGTATAAAAGCTCCTTATACTTTTCAAACGGTTGTGCCGCTTTCCTTTCCTCATTTATCAGCATATTTGAAACCGTGTCCTCTCCTGCAGACCCAATTTGTACTGCCGTGCCCATACATGTATGCTTTTTACAGGCTGTATGAACACCCTTTCATAAATAATACGATTGATCCGGAAGAAAAGTTTCAGATATCAGGACAAAAATAAAGTTTGCCTGCAGAAGTTTTTATATACCGTTTTCTCATCACACTGATCATTCCAAAATAACAGATATAAAAAACGATAAAACACACCCCAAACCCGCCAGCTAATTTCAGCAGAATATTATGCAGAGAAACCGGCAAAACCAGGTTCATTTTTCTATTCAGTAACGGTATACAGAATAAAACAGTCAGTAAAGCCATTATCACTGGCGTTAGCAGCTTTACCGCTTCCTGCTTAGCCGCAAGTCTTTCTATCTGCTTACTGCTTTTTCCCATATAGCGCATGATCTGACTGCTGTTTGCATTCTGCCTGACCTCTATCATCTGCTGTACAGATAATATTGAAAAATAAATAACCAAAAACACGATACAGATACTGATTTGTGAAGTCCCCATCCACTGCCGCATAGCCGTATCAAAAAGCTGAAATTCCGGCTGCAGCATCAGCATCCCGGTTACAAAAGAACTCCCGGAAAATAATAAGCATATGCAAAAAACAGTATTAACCGCAGCAGCCGTTTTGATATTTGATGTTATATCTGCCACAATATATAGTCTGTCTTTTTGGCAGATTTGAACGGGGTTCATTCGCCTGTACGCATATAAACAGCCAAAAGCCCATTTGTAAAAGGCAAAGACAGCTATTAATAATGGTATTGCTGCAACAGATACAGGATAAACCATATAATCTTCCGGCAAAAAAACAATGCCGCAAACGCAGCCAGTTAAGCACACAAAACTTAAAAAGAAGACAATGCCCCACTTTTTATAGCTGCCTATATTTTTTATGCTTTGACTGCGTTTTTTTTCGTACATCAGCTCCCTGATCTGCAGTCTGTTCATGCGCCCCCTCAGGCGGAAAGAACACACTGTTTCGATAAGCCCGAAAAACAGAAATGTATAAAGCATACTTCTGCCATAAAGGAATCCCCAATGTTTTATTCCATGCAGCGGATCACTAAAATACCATAATCCATATATAGAAAAACCTATTGCTGTCCCTATTATATAGCAGAAAAATCCAATCAGCAGAATTTCGCATAGGAACAGCCGGATTAATCTCCTTTTTTCCATACCAAGCAGCAGATAGCCTGCAAATTCTTTTGCCCGCTGTCTGAACATGAAATTGTCTATATATCCGGCTAAAACTATTTGAATGGCTGCTATTAACAATGGCAGAGAGATCACTTGAAAACCAGCCGATTCCCCTATAATGGTTATACAGTTAGATACCTCTATCATTACCAGAAGGACAGTCATGGCAGCAGCATATAAAAGATAATTTATAAAAGACCGCCTGGCATTACGGACTGACAGCTTTAAATACATCATGGCTTTCTCCCTCTATCCATTCTATTTTCTTTAAAATATCCGCGAAAAAGGTCTGTTTGCTTTCCTGTTTCCGGTTTAAATCTGCTTTTATTTCACCGTCCTTCATAAACAAAATCCTGTCGCAATAGCTGGCTGCCATGACATCATGTGTGACCATCAATATTGTTGCGCTGAATTCTCTGCAAAGCATGGCGAAGGTGTCTAAAAGCTGTCTGGCAGCATGGGAATCTAATGCCCCGGTTGGCTCGTCCGCAAGTATTATATCTGGATTTACTACAATAGCACGGGCGCAGGCGCAGCGCTGCCGCTGGCCTCCCGACACCTCATACGGAAATTTATCTAATATAGCCGATATATCCAGCTTTTCAGATAAATTTTGAATCATTGGACGAATGCTTTCTTTGGGAACCTCTTTCATTGTCAGGGCAAGCGCAATATTTTCATAAATAGTCAAAGTTTCAAGCAGATTGTATTCCTGGAAAATGAAGCCTAAGTGTCTGCGGCGAAATTCTGCGGCAGCTTCATCTGGCATATCCACTATATTCTGCCCGCTGATCCGCACCGCCCCGTCTGCCGGCTTATCTATTGTAGCGATTAAATTAAGCAGTGTTGTTTTCCCGGAACCGGAAGCTCCCATAATCCCAACAAAGCTGCCGCGCGGTATCTGAAAGCTTACGTTATTTACAGCTAGTACAGAATGATTCTCTGTTTCATGCCCTGCTGAAACATTTTCATAGAGTTTGGAAACATTTTCAACTTCCAAAACATTTTGGAGTGCTGTATTTCTATCTCTATTTCTATCTTCTGATTCCCATTGATCATGTCCTAACCAATTCGTAATCACGTCCATAAGTACCTCATCTGCTTTTTCTTTCAGCTTTTCCTGCGTAATGCACTCACCCGCAAATAGTTCATTCAAAGTGACTTCCAAAAGATTACATAATGGTAAAAACAAAGATAAATCCGGCATAGACCGCCCCGTTTCCCATTTTGAAACTGCCTTATCAGTTATTTCCAGTTTTTCTGCTAACTGTCTTTGCGTCCAGCCTTTTGCTCTCCGGCGTTCGGAAATAAAAGCTCCTATCTTAATTTGATTCATGATCTGGCCCTCCTATGCGGTCTATTATATAAATCCGGCACAAAAATGAACACCTCCCAGCGGTAGAATTGAGTAAAATATGCCTTTTTATCCCTGCCAGCGGTATACTGCCAGACGAATTACTGCTTTTTTCAGGTTATAATACAAAACATGGAAACAGCTGCAGAAAACAGGTTTGCTATTCCATGAATGATCCAGCCTGGTATAATAGATCCGTCTGCCTTTTTCTCATTCACATAGCCCATACACCATGCAATGAATCCTGTAAAGGCGATAATCAATATAATTTTTACACTGCTGATCAGGGAGCAGAACATTGCACCATGCAGCAGTCCAAAAAGAATGTTTTGTACTATATTTCCAATAGGAAATCCAAACTTACCTGACAGACGTTTCAGCAGGAAGCCCCGAAACAATATTTCTTCTGATAGTGCAGTTGTGATAAAAGCATAAATAACTGCATATGGCAGTCCGGCTGTCCCCATGCCCGAAAACATACCTGCTGCTGTGTCTATTCCCTTTAACGAATATAATATTCCTATGGAAATCACCGTAAAAGCGGCAATGGTGAAAGCGGTAAATTTCAAAAGCGTTCTGTCTGCATATGGTATTTTCAATCCAATCCATTTTAAAAAGCCGGAACATTTTTTGTTACATATTATATACCAGACAAATGGGATAACTGTAAAAAGTGCTAATTGCACTACTGCACTTAAAGCCTGATTGAATAATCTCATAGTTCTCTCCTTATATAAGCAAAATTGTGATTACAGAGCCGATAGCGCCTAATGCCGGAAACATTTTCCGATTTCCATGTCTGCCTCCTTTCTCTAACCCTGTTTTCTGATTATCATACGTCAAACAGCAAAAATAGTCTATCAAATATCTTTTCCATGGATAAAAAATGGCGTCAAAATCCTTTTACATCATGCCATTATCCCTTTAAGCGCATATAGGATAAGCAGAATGCCGCAGCAGCCGGCATTGCGGGAAAATCTAAACTTTTACACTGGATAGTTATTATGAAAAAAAGAGCACCCCGTATCGAACGTGCTTTGCACTGTTATTTACAGGATGCTCTCCAGATTATAATTTTCATGCAAGAAAGAAATGCTTATAAGGAACTGTATGAACCATCGGATGATCAATTCCGTGAAACTGACAGCCGTCCTCTCCATAACAGGTGCCATGGTCCGAACAGCAGATTACAAATGCATCCCCGCGTCTTTCCTTCCAGGCATCAAACAGCCGTCCCAGCTGTGTATCTGCATAACGCAGTGCAGCCGCATGGCTCATAAGGCTGTCATGTGAGGCTCCTTCCAGATAAAAATAATTGGGATAATGAATTGCATCTACATTTAAATAAAGGAAAATCCGTTTTAATTTATCTGCTTCTTCCATTTTTTTCAAAATAAAATCCACCTGGTTCTTTGTGCTCTCCCTGACCGTACAGCCAAATGCAGGAGACCAGTAACTTTTTAAAAAGTACCCCGGAAACACTCTGCCAATATCCGAACGGTTATCAAAAAAAGAAACTCCTCCAACACACCATGTATCATAGCCGTCTTTCGCAAGCCCTTCCATAATTGTACTGCCCGAAAACGCATAAGCCCCCTTTGGTACTTTTCTGCGAAGCCCGATAGCCGTTGGATAAAACAACAGCTCCCGTTCTGCCATATTTTTTACATCGTGTCTGCATGGCAGAAACCCGGCAAACATCGCATGATGAGACGGATATGTAAAACTGCCTGGTGCCTGGCATTTTTCCCACGGCCCGTAACGGTTCAGCACAGGAGTCGAACCAGCTGCTTCTTCCTGTACTGCCGCATCATAGCGCAGTGCATCCAGACAGATAAACAGGATATCTTTATTTCCAGTTACCTGATTCATATCTATAGAAACGGATTTTTGCGTTCCCCTGAAAACTGCCTGGCAAAGCAGCCCGTCTTTTGGCTGCTTATGTTCCATTCCTTCCATATGATTCATTCCTTTCATGCTGTCACTCCAGTTTCAGCCAGTCCGTCATCATTTTAGCCTGACGCCGGTAGATTCTGTTTTCATGAAAAATGTCCTGATAAATCAGATCTCCCTGGGCATTCATCTCAATAATTCTCGGTTTCAGGCTTCCCCGTTCCAGCAGAATATCAATGCCGGCACATCGAAGCCCCTCATAACAGCTTACCGCACGTTCGCACAGTTCTTCTATATCCGCAAGCACAGATGCCGGAATTTCGAGCTCTTTTGCAGCCAGCGGATGATTATTTAAATGCAGATTTGTAATCGGGCCTTTGGATAGCCTTCCCAGCAGAAATTCTGTCCTGCCATCCAGTACCACGGCACGAAGGTCATAGGAATAACCCTGATGCTGTGCCTTTGCATACCAGCGCTCCACTACACAGTCCATTTGCAGGATACTGTTTAATAAAGACATAATTTCATTCGTCTTTGTAAAACAGCGCAGCTGCTTTGTATTCACAAGACCAGCCCGGGGATGCTCCAGCGCACAGGTATAAAGAACCATCCTGTTCTTTGCCGGCTGCCAGCGCAGAGCTGACACTCCGGCTGCCCCGGAACCATTGACAGGCTTGATAAATACCTGAAAAATACCGCATTTGCGCATAAGCTCCAGCAGATGTCCGGCCGTATGCGGATTGAGCAGTTTTTCTTCCAGCATCTGTGTCACTGCCAGTCCGGCACTTTGCAGTTTTTGCTTGCATTCCCGTTTGTCCAATAGCTGTATAATTGTATAAGGATGATTTAAAAATTCTATCCGATGCTTTAAAGATATACCTGCCAGCTCTTCCAGTTTTTGGATATAATCTTTCGTCAGCCCGTCCAGATCTTCTAAGCAGCAGCTTTTCCATAGCGGCGGGTCTATTTTTAGAAACCATTCATCCTTACCAGAATCCTCAGAAGCAGAATGCTGCAGCCATTCATGAAAACTGCTCCATTCTGCAAAAAGAACAGGCAGCTTTTCCATAGCAGCTGCCTGCCTGAACTAGAGCGTCCGTTTTGTGCCCTCATCTCCTAAAAGTACTGCCTGTTTCAAACTTCATTCCTTTCTATGTATAACTGCCAGGCTGCAGGTTTTATTCTGTCAGCATTGCATTCATATATACATCCCCGTCATAAACATCCGGTTCATTCTGTTCTGACACATCCACTGAAACAGGCAGTCCCTGCAGTTTATCCACCATTTCATTGGAAAGATAGTGATAATGAATATCCAGATTTTTGATATTCGGATATTCCGGCAGCTTTTGCAGCAGCAGTTTTCCGCCCTGATCTGTCAGCGTGCCAAGCGATAAATCAAGTGTTTCGATCTGAGTCATATATTTTGATTCCAGCACAATCCCTGCCAGTTCATCCTGAATCTCACTGTCTGTAATCCCAAGATAAGTAAGTTTTGGAAAATCTGCCTGATCTAAAAATTCTTTTATCGTGTCCGCATCTCCGTCAAATCCATAATCTTCCACACCAATATATAAAAGCAGCTTTTTTAAATTCGGCAGTTTTGCATTCGCAACAGCCTGTATTTGGGGCTTCCCAAGCCCTCCGCAGATAATTTCCAGTTCTTCAAGTCCTTCATGACAGATTTCGCCAAGCTCTAAATCTGTGCTGCCTTTGATCGTCAGGCTGCGCAGATTTGGAAGCGCCGCCCACAGTCCGCTGTAATTTCCCTGTATAATCCACGATACTTCGCATTCCTCATAATCCATATCCCCGATAAACAGTTTCTTAATATGGGAAAACTTATCAGGCTGCGCAATGATCGCATCGATAATATCCTGACAGCCGTCATCCCATGAATTTCCCCAGTCTCCAATCCGTAATTCTGTCAGGGACGCAAACTCTGGATCTGCCAGTATATCCGGAATCATGCTCTTTGCATTTTTTCCATTCTTTTCATAATCTGTATAACCATATGCATACTTTTTTACATGTTCTGCTTCCACTTTTTATCCTCCTCATTTTAAAAGCCACGCCGTGTTTTAGTTTTATTATAGCGGACGATCCGGGATTTGTAAAGAAGCGGATTGGACAGGACACATCATCTGATGTCCAGATAAATCCTTGTTTCACCCTCTCTAACATTCTGCTCCAGAACCCCTGCTCCGCCTTTTTCTATACACGCGCCCCACAGCGAATCTTCTGCTATGCTGTATGGCATCCGCAGCCTGTCCCCGTTATCCAGATCAAACAGAAACACCGCAGAACCATGCGGAACCTGTCCCTGCTCATTGATTTTATACTGTATTTTCCCTCCTGTAACCGCCGGTTCGTTACCAAGCAGCAGCTCTGCTGTCTTCCTGGCCTGTTTTCCTTTCTTTTGCAGCTGTTCTTTTTCTGCTTTTATATAATCCTGGTAATACACAAATTCGCTGCTGTCCATAGAAACAGCCAGAAATGCGCCTGTATCTGCCTTTATTCTGGCCTGATATCTGATATTATCAGCCATAAATTCCACTTCATAAATTCCGTCCTTTTCACACATACTGCTCTCCAGATGTTCTGCTGAAATATCATACATCGTTTTTAAATAAAAGGCAGCTTTTAAAACCGCTTCGTCCTCTGACATCAGCCCGTCCGCGCTTTGACCTGTCTCCTGTCCCGGATACTTTCCGTCATCTGCTTCCTGCGGCGTCTGCCAGACATGCTCTGTGTCCCAGACTGCTTCTTTTTCCAGAAATTCTTCCTGCTTATCCTTTTCATACACATTTGTCTGCATTCTGTTTTTTTCCTGTCTGATCCCGGTCTCATTCATATAATCTGCCATATACGGCGCAGCTGCTTTGACACAGCACAGGGCCATCACAAAAATAGCTGCAGCCGCTGGCAGATACTTTCTAAAATGCAGGCGTACATCCGTCCTTTCGTTCTTTTCCCCTGACTGCTCTGTCAGATGTTCTGCCATGCTGTAAAGCCTGTCTGAAAACATTTCATTTTCAAATAATGTTTCTTTTTTCGCCATTTCCCGAATCTGTTTATCTATTTTTTTCATAATGATCATCCTCCATTTTTCATCCGCTCTGCCTGGTCTTTGCCAGATTGCTTTCTATCCGGATTTTCCTGACAGTCTGTTTCCCGTCTTATTCTAATAATAAATCTTCTTTTAATTTATCCCTGGCCCTGGAAAGCCTTGATTTTACAGTCCCCTCGCTGATATCCAGAATCTGTGCAATTTCCTTTGTCTTCAAGCCTTCAAAATAATATAACATAACTGTTTCCCGGAATTTCGGCTCCATCTGCCGGATACAGTCCCAAAGCTGCGTATATTTCTCTGAATCCGGCTCCTTATGTATATTTTCGTCCAGCCCATCGGCATACCTGCGCTTTGCCAGAGCTGTCTTACATTGATTCGCCAGAATCTGAAACATCCAGCTGCGCATTTTATGAATATGCCGTAAATCATTTAAGTGTTCGAACGCTTTTAAAACCATTTCACTCACTGCATCTTCTGCGTCCTGTCTGTTTAGCAGTACAGAATACGCATATCTGTAAAATGCACTGGCATTTTCTTTGACAGCAGAAAGAAAGTACTCCTGCCGCAGTTTTTCTTTCATCCGCATACCTGACATCCTTTTCCCATATCTTACCGCTTTTTACTTTTCCATGTTACTGCCTGGCATCCTTATCGTGATGCCGGAATCAAAAACCACAGCCGCCTTTACCTGGCAGTCTGGCTGTCTTTTATATATTAGACAGTAAAAAAAGCATTCTGGTTCCCTTATACTAAATTTTTTTCAGATATTTTATTCTGATTTCTTATTTTATAAGCTGCTTTCACATCAAAAAAACAGCAGTCAACTGCACTGCTGCCTTGAAGTAAAACCGGGAATTAGCAAAACGGATTTCTACATTTTAGTAAACATAATAACATATATTTTCTTACATATTTTTAATATTTCTTTTGGCGGCTTATCTGCCAGCTTATCGCAAAATAACTTTACAGTTAAATTATTGTATTGGTATTCAGGAAGAGTACCATTATGATCTATAACATTTTTGACAAAATAAAATAGCTGGCGAGAACGGAACTGTGGATCATTCAGCCTGAATCTTTTTATATGTGCTTCTATAAAATGAATTTCCCCGTCCGAATATGTATATAAATCTTTAGCAGGTTCAAATTTCATATTCATAACATTATATTGTAAAGATAATTTTGTATTTAAATCCCAGCTTTGGATACCCATAGGCTGTAATAATATTTCTGCATCAGGAAGACTGCTATATTTTTTTTGCAATTTCCTTAATGCTTTGCAGGGAACGGTACATTGTTTACGACATTCAGCTGAACATTTACTGGTTTCTTCATATTGAGCAATATCCTCTTTTGGTATTTTTCTCTTTTTTTCTCCAATACGTTTAAATGTCTGATTACAAACCGGACAAGATAAACCTATATTAGGTATACATTCAATTAATTTATCCGAATTACTTTTTTCAATTGCATGTTCCAAATTAGCATATAATTTTTCATCTACACGAACCCGTGTATAGCAATACATGCAATATCCACCGGTACTTTCTTCTAATGTGTCCTTTAAATTATTTTTTTCTTTAATATTTGTATAACCATATTTTTTCCACTTTTTATAATAAGGACGAAATGCCGGCATCTCAAATAATAAAAAATCTTCCATTTATCAGTCACCATTCTCGTATTTGACGAACAATTATTTGTTGTGAAGCAGTTAATTTTCCATTCTCTATCTGTCCAAGACATTCTTCGTCTTGTTCTCCCCACGCATCATTAATCTTATTATTCAGCAGTCTCCTTAGTATATTTTCTGTCCCCGATTCGGAAATCCCATGATTTTTAAATACCCGTTCAAATATGATCTGCACTTCTGATATAGACGTATAGTCATTGATATCTACAACTTCATAACTGCCATTATCTAAAATAATCAGATTAGAATCATTTGAAGCAGCTACTAAATCGCAAGAGTGTGTGGTTACAATCCATCTTGCCCATGGAAATGTTTTCTTCAAGAATTTCAATATGGCAGAAGAATATCCGGGAGATAAATATTCATCCAGTTCATCAATAATAACCCATGCATACTGCACTGCATTCATTTCAATTTCCATCTCCTGATAATACAGTAATTCAAGCAATATACGTATTATCGCCTGATAGCCACTGGATAAAAGTCCCTTTCCGTTTCAATAATCGACCTCTCCTATTGGATCATCATAGTAAATTTTAAATCTGTCATTCGTTAATTCACAAAATAAATCTTGAACCTCTTTTTCATATAATTGATAAATAATTTCTATTCTTTCTGTCAGAGTTCCAAAACAATTAAAAGAATCTGCTACATTAAAGTTCACTTCTTGTAATCTTGTATCTAAAATTGTTTTTTTATATGGCGGCTTTTTATTTGTTTTGGATATTTTTTTGACATCGAATCCACGATTAACCGCATCAATAAAGTATACAGCGCTATCATTTTTTATTTTTTCTATAAATAATTTTAATAATAGTGTTTTCCCACTAGAGTTTTCACCTATGACAATACTGTCTATATAAGGTAATTTTTCATTGGATATTTTATCGATAATATGAGTCAGCATCTCCAGACCAAATTTCATATACCGTTTTCCACCTTTCATTCATGCTTTTCATTTTAACTGTTCCCTGCCGTGCATAGGATATATATCTTGGATCATTCAATATTTTATTATATATTACTGATGTAACCGGCTTATGAATGCCCAGTTTTTCAGAAACTATATAAAAACTCTCCAATAAAGCCACTTTGGATGATTGAGTCACATTGACTTCAAACAAGTCAAAAAAGCATGTTAAACTATTTTCATATTCTTTAATTTGTCTTTTATTAAATTTCATGGCATCCTCTGAAAACTGGTCTAACAGTCTGGTATAAGAACTATGATAGTTTTCTATAAAAAAATCAAAGTTCAATGAGTCTTTTTTTTCAAGCCTGACATACCTTTTCAAGGCACAAAACCGCAAAAGTGTTTCCATATCACGTTCTGCCGCATCTTCTTTTCCCCATATCTTTCGCCACTTATTATTATGTCTGTTACATTCCTGCAGCATATCATAAAATTCACATACATAGATCCCGTTTCTTAATTCCTGCTGCGTTAAAAGAGAACCTTTTGCATTCAGATTTTCAAAAATTTTTCTTAAGACCTTTGTACGCTGTTCTTCAGCATCAATTTTTATCTCTATAACAGTTATTGATGTATAGTCTATACGTCTTTTCATTTCCATAGGAAGATCCGCGTAATCTGCATTAAACTCTTTTTCATCTTCATTTTTTAGCTGTATATGGAGTTCCTCTAATTGCAGCTGATTTATCAGTGCTTCTTTAAAAGTACAGTTTTCTGCCTGAATTTCTGAAAAATCTACAGAATTATTTTTCTTTCTATCCAAATAATAACCTATATAATAAAAAAATAGACTCAAAATACGCTGCTGTCCATCTAGTATTTCCAGCTGATTCTCTCTGTTTCTGCAAGTATAAATTGGCGGAATTGGCAAATCACGGATCAGTGATTCAACCAGAGCTATAACCTGATCCCTGCTCCAGCGATACTTTCTCTGATATTTGGGTATAATATACAAATTTTCATTTACACCTTCTACTAATGTACGAAATCCAACATCTGTCTTATATTGCTGGATACTGATTCTTTTTAAATCACTCATCATGTTCAATACTGTTCCCTCCTCACTATATACCTACACTTTCCCAGCTCTCTGCTTCCTGTAAATAGCACGCTTTTTGTGGATGTTAATATATATTTTGGAATAATTTTTCAAGGAAGTCAAGTGATTCGTAAAAAACCCAGGCAGATTTGTTACAGTTCTGCCCTTGACTTACACTGAGCGGACTTTTTCCAATTGAATGCAGCAATGACCAGCAAAGGTAATGAAAAATATCCCAGTACCATAAACAGAATGCCAGTGTATCTATATCCTCCCGTCTTTCATATACTGCAAAATGACGTTTGAAAAATCTTTGCTCCGCAATCGTGATACCGGTATTTCTTTTCCGCCTTTCATAACTACCATACCATTTTTGTAGCTTCTCACGTATTTTAGACTAATTAAAAAACTTCTGTGGCATTTGTAAAAATATTTGTCTAATCTTTTTTCTAAATTTTCTATTTTTTCATAGTAGCAA
The DNA here is from genome assembly GCA_910580075.1 of uncultured Eubacterium sp. GTDB lineage: Bacteria > Bacillota > Clostridia > Lachnospirales > Lachnospiraceae > Eubacterium_J. The sequence goes on from CAJTVR010000001.1 coordinate 62,318, forward strand.
ATTACTTCTGACGATAATAAATGCAGATATATTTTTCTGTCAATTACTTCGCAGAATACAATATCATCAATAGGAACCAGCCTGCTTTCATAACCAATCCGAATCAGCAGGTTTTTATCTTTCGCATTTTTCATACAATCCAGCAAACGTCTCATTGTTTTGGCAAAATGATCTTCCTGAACCGGTTTTAGTAAATAATCAAAAGCCTGTACCTCAAAAGCCTGGAAGACCAGCTCTTTTAAAACTGTAATAAAAATCAAAAAACCTCTGAAATCCAGCTGACGCAGCCTTTTCGCGGTTTCCATTCCGTTCATGTTTTTCATCTGAATATCAAGGAACAGAATATCTATACGGTCTTCATAGCGCAATAATTCTTCTCCGCTTGTAAACAGCCTGATTTTTAGATCTAAATTGTTTTGAACAAAAAAATCTTTCACTAATTTTTTTAGAGATTCCAGCATATATCTGTCATCGTCGCAAATTGCAATATAAAGCATATAACCACCTCTTTTTCGAATATATCATTTTACCACTCATGAAATACACATACAATAAAAATGATGCGATATGTATTCAAAAAGGTGTCAAATGAGTTTTGCGGGCGGAGTGTGAATGATCCGAACGCCGGGCGGAGATACGGTTTCCTTTTTCTGTTCCGCTTACGAACTGTAAGAAATTCTAAATTTTCTGCCCTCCAGGCTGTGGCAGCGGACGGACCGGTGCCTGATGCCCTGACGTTATGGCATGCTTTAGGCAGCGGCACTGGCAGGCACCTTTTGGGGCTTCAGGGTTTTGCATAGCGGCAGACAGTGAGCCCCAAATCCTGGTTATGAAGCAGAAAATTAAGAATTTCTAACAGTTCTCCAGAGTCACAGAAAAAGGAAACCGTATCTCCGCCCGGCTGGTACTGGCTGAATTTTATATACCTGTCTGGCTGCTGTTTTCTATCCTGGAGCGTATCTGAAAATAAATATAATACATAATTTTAAATATAGTTTAACGGATTAGAATAACAACAGTCTGCCCACTTTAACTTTTGGACTAATAACATCAACAAAATATGCTGTTTTACAAATCAGCACTCTGCTTTGCTGCAAATAAAACAGCTGTGCGGCATAGTCCCATAGCAGGACGTTTATCCTGTTACAGCCACCTGGATGAATTTTAAGATCCTATAGATCATTAAATGGCGAAAAAACGTAGATATATGAAATATCGATATATGAAATATATAGAAATTAGAAAAGTAAAAAATAGTAAGCATAATAAATAAAAAAGTAGAAATTTATCCAATAACAGCCGGGCGGAGACACTTTTTCCTTTTTCTGTGACTCCGGAAAACAGTTAGAAATTCTTAATTTTCTGCCTGATACCCAGGATTTGGGGCTCACCTCCTGCCGCTGCAAAAACCCGGAAGCCCCAAAAGGTGCCTGCCAGTGCCACCGCATAAAGCATGCCAAAACAGCCAGGGCATCAGACACCGGTCCGTCCGCCGGCACAGCCTTGAAGCAGAAAATTTAGAATTTCTTACTGTTTGCAGGCGGAACAGAAAAAGGAAAAAGTGTCTCCGCCCGGCGTCCGGGAAACCAATTCTCCCCCCTCAACAGCTGCACCCAGTATGAACCGCAATCGAAAAGCTCTCCTGGTATGGCCGTATCATCTCCCAGAATGCCGCTTCCTCTGTGTCTGATACATGAAACAGATAAAGCTGCGTACCATAATGCTGGGAATTTAGTTTATCATCGATACAAATCGAAAAAAAGTCTGTCATTTTATTATAAACTGATTTATCTTCCGGTTCCGGTGCAGACAAAAGTTCTTTTTTCATAACCTGGGATACCGTTCCCTGTATAGATGCTTCCGTATCATTTTCGCTCGGACAGAGTTTCCCATAGGACAATGCTTTTTTGATCTCATCCCGTTCTTCCTTCCAGCAGCGGATTTCAAATTCATCTCCCGGTTTTACAAAATACTGTATGCATCTTCTCCACCAGTCTGCATTCACTGATAAATCTGTCATCTGAAGCTCAATTGTTTTCATTTGTTTTTTCCTTATCTGACTGGCTCATATCCTTGTTTCACAGTCCCTGCCTCATACCTAAGATTCATATCCATTTGTAATTTTCCAAAATATGATTATAAAACATCCGCACGGCAGGTGCCATGGATTCCGGGTGCAGAGCTGCAATACCGATAATCCGGCAGGTCTTTGGATACACCGGATAACATTCTACTTCATAAGGTATATCCCGCATGACCAGTTCCGGCATCAGGCAGATTCCAAACCCTTTTTCCACAAGCGCGACGGTCGATAAGTCATCCACTACATGATAATTCGACTGAATCTGCAGTGCATTTTCTTTTAAAAAATTCTGGATATCTGCATCCGTACTTTCTCTTTGTGTTACAAACTGATGCCCGCGCATTTCTGCGATATCCATATATGGTTTGCTGCTGTCTTTGCGGGAATTTTTTGCCAGTACGCACAGCAGCGGGTCTTTGTAGAGCGGTTCAATCGGGATGTCTTTGGCACTTGATACAGATAAAAATCCTAAATCTGCCGTTCCGTTTTTAATCCAGTCATACACATCGTCGTATGTGCCCTGAAATACTTCCATTGTAATCTCAGCATACAGTTTTTCAAACGAATGCAGGATATCCGGCAGCCAGTTTGTACAGACACTGGAAAATACGGCAATCTTTACTTTTCCGCGTTTTAGTCCGTTCAGCTCGGCAACTGCCTGCTGCAGGCTTTCTTCACTGTTTAATACAGCGTTGACATAAGGCAGCAGATGCTCTCCGTAATTTGTCAGGGTAATACCTGTCTTGCTGCGTGTCAAAACCGAAAATCCCAGTTCTTTTTCCATGGATGAAATTGTATGGCTGATAGCAGACGGCGTAAGACCAAGAATATCGGCCGCTTTATGAAAGCTGCCGATATTTGCTGCCGTCTGAAACACCTGGTATGTCAAAAGTGTCATATCATTCTCCCGCTCTTGTTTTCTCACACATCTGTCACACTGTTTTCCTGTCATCTTATCGGTATTTTGCAGCTGTCCGGCCCTGCATGTCTTTCAGGATGCCTGAAAAATGCCTGTCACCTTGCACATTTATACTGCAGCTCTTCCCAGCGTCTGTCAGCTTCTTTTTGAAACTGTACAATCAGGTCTTCATTTCCCGGCTTGAACAGATGCCGGAACCTTCCCTGCGGTTTTAAGAAATCCTCAATCGGAAGTTTCTTTTTCGGTTCATAAGTCAGGCTCCATTTGCCATTGTTTACCTCATATAACGGCCAGTAGCATGTTTCTACCGCCAGCCTGCAGATTTTCATGATTTCGGCAGTATCGTAACGCCACCCTCTCGGGCAGGGGGTCATAACATTTAAAAAGCAGGCTCCTTTTGTATAAATTGCTTTTTCTGCTTTTAAATGCAGATCTTTAAAATCCGGGGTCAGTGTAGTCTGTGCAGCGTAAGGCACATCATGGTCAGCGATAATCGCTGTTAAGTCTTTGCGGTTTTGCATTTTGCCGTCAGATTCAGAGCCGACAGGCGTTGTAGTCGTATCAGCGTACATCGGTGTGGCTGATGAACGCTGGATTCCGGTATTCATATATGCACCGTTGTCATAGCAGACGTATACCATGTCATGCCCGCGCTCCATGGCGCCTGACAGAGACTGGAATCCAATGTCATAAGTACCGCCGTCGCCGCCAAATGTAATGAATTTAAATGTCTCGTTTTCCGGCAGTCTTCCGCGTTTTTTTAATGCTTTATATGCCGTCTCGACTCCGCTTAATGTTGCTCCCGCATTTTCAAAGGCGTTATGTATATAACTGTCTTCCCATGCTGTATACGGATACATATAAGACGAAACTTCCAGGCATCCGGTTGCATTTCCGATAACTGCACGGTCGCCTTCATGCAGTGCCCGCAGCACAGCACGCACGCCGATTGTAGCACCGCATCCGGCACACATACGATGCCCCGGTGCCAGGCGTTCCGGCCTGTTTACCCAGTCTTTTAACCGGTAACCTTTCTGAGATGATAAATTTTCTGCAGCATGATCTGCCAGTACTGCAGCCATCTCATCCTCAGGCTGACAGAAATTTTTAGAAATTGTATGACTGCTCACAGCTTCCTCCTATTTGCGTAATCCTATATACTGGTATTGTTCGATTTCTGTTTTATTGAGTTCTGATTCTTCCATTTCCTGGAAAACCTGATAAACATCTTCTACAGTAAAATCACGTCCGCCAAGTCCGTATATATAATTTACAGTTTTAATCATAATTTTATTTCGAAACAGAGCCGCGTCCACTTCGCATCCAAGCGGGCCTCCGTTTCCGTTATAACTTTCGCACCGGTCCATAATAGCTGCTGTTTTACAGTTTTTTAAAGCCTGTGCCAGCTCCCTGGCCGGAAACGGACGGAACACCCTTAATTTAATGACACCAGCTTTTTTTCCTTTTTCCCGCAGATCATCAACTGCCTGCTTTGCAGTCCCGGCTGCAGAGCCAATCAGCAGCATAATGTACTCTGCATCCTGTGTCCGGTATTCTTCGAACAGGCCATAGCTTCTGCCGGAAATTTTCTGATATTCTTTTGCTACCTTCAGAATCACTTCCTTAGCATTTTCCATAGCTGTTTCCTGGTTCTTCTTTGCTTCCATGACATAATTAGAAGCTGCATACGGTCCGACTGCTATCGGTTTTCCGGGATTCAGGAGATATTCTTCAGGTTTGTATTCTCCTACAAAATTTTTTACTGCCTTATCTTCCAGCAGCTCAATATTTTCCACAGCGTGGCTGGTAATAAAGCCATCCTGGCAGATCATAACCGGAAGATGCACATCCGGATGTTCTGCCACCGGATAAGCCTGGATAAAATTGTCATATGCTTCCTGATTATTTTCAGCGTAAATCTGTATCCATCCCGTATCCCTTGCCCCCATGCCGTCTGAATGGTCACAGTTAATATTAATCGGGCCTGATAACGTACGGTTAACAAGTGCAAGCACTAACGGCATCCGGTTCGAAGCTGCTAAAAGCAGTTCCTCCCACATCAGTGCAAGTCCTGCGGAAGATGTGGCCGTCAGGCTCCTGGCTCCTGCAGCCTGCGCTCCAATAGCAGCACTCATAGAAGAATGTTCGCTTTCTACCGGAATAAACTCGGTATCCATCTCTCCGTTTGCAATATAAGAAGATACCAGCTGAGGAATTTCTGTAGAAGGCGTGATCGGAAATGCCGGCATGACATCCGGATTAATCTGGCGGATTGCGTAAGATACTGCTTCATTGCCTGACATACGGTCCTTGACAGCCATTTACTCCACCCCCTTTTCTTCCATTGTAATCGCATGAAACGGGCAGACATTTGCACAGATCCCGCATCCCTTGCAATGGTCATAATCAAAATCCCCGCGCACTCCGTCTGTAACCGGGATACTTGAATCCGGGCAGACCGGAACGCAGAGCATACACTGTCTGCACAAATCTGCATGAAACAGCGGTGTGCTCGTTCTCCACTCGCCAGTATTAAAATACTTAGACGTTGCCTGGGCAAACATCATCAGCCCCTCAGTCAGGTCCTGATGCCGTGTCTGCTCATTTATTTTATGTACATCTGTTCTCATTTTTCTCTTTTTCTCCAGACTGATACTTTATTTTTAATCTATGCGCTCTTTTTCATATCCAGTTTTAATATTTCTTCTAATATTTCAAATGTTTTGTAAAGCGCCTGCATATTTCCTTCAACTACTTCCGGTTTTTTCGCAAATTTATGTTCGTACAGTCCGCGCATTTCCTTTAAAAATGCATCCTTTTCCATAACGCCGCTGACAGCAACAGCTGCTGCAAGCATCGGGGAATTCGGGAAATTCTTTCCCAGTGTCTCTTCCGAGATTTTTCTGGCATCTATTGTATAAACACTGCCCTTATATCCGTTTAAAAGAGGAAGTATTTCTTTTCTCGTCTTCGGAGTATTGATAATCACTGCGCCATCTTCTCTAAGACCTGCTGTGACATCTACAGAATGAAGCAGTGTCTCGTCTGCAACCATAACCAGATTCGGGGTATAAATATTCGAATGCACGCGGATCGGATCTGTACTGATTCTATTATAAGCCGTAATTGGCGCACCCATACGCTCCGGGCCGTATTCTGGAAATCCCTGTACATAGCGTCCTGTCTTAAAAGCCGCATCTGCTAATAATAATGCTGCCGTCTTTGCTCCCTGGCCGCCTCTGCCGTGCCATCTGATTTCAAGTCTGCTGCTCATTTTCATAATCTCCTTTTTCATAACCATTGATTTCTTATGCATATTTATTTTCTCAACGAATTTTATTATAATTTTATATTGCTCTGTTGTAAAGTGAAAGTGTGAGTATTTTTCATTTTAAAGGTGAAATTTTTTCATCATATGCCCTGCAAAAAACGGCAGGGATTTCTCCCTGCCGTTTCTGCATAAATGCTCTGGACATTCTGCCGTCTATTTATCCATAAATGCCCGGTTATTTATGAATGCTCCGGGCATTCTGCGCCTATTTATTCGTAAATGTCCGGTTAATCGGAATTTCATGTGTCACATATACGTTCCTGTTCCCCGCCATTTTTACAACCGAGCGGACACTGATCGTACTGATATGAATCTGCTCTCCGCTGCGGACAGGTATTGCTGCACCCTGAAGTTTTGTTCCTGCAGCTGTACAGTTTAAAATAGCTCCTCCGTCTGGAATGCGGATGCAGTTTACTGCAACCTGCAGTGCATTCTGTACTGAGGTGTCGGTTGTCAGACTGGATATTGTATAATCCGGTACAGGCTGCTCGTCTTTAATTACAATATTCGTAGTCATCCTTGCTATGTATGATGAACTTCCGTAACTGCTGCTGTAATTGTTATACTCAAGCGTGACTGTATAAGTGCCCGATTCTGCTTTTTCGCAGTTCTCTATGCCGTTTTCGCCGCCGCGGAATGTCAGAGGTTTTAAGGTCAGAAGAGTTCCGTTTAATAAAATTGCACTCCCGCTTGAGGTCAGGCTGGTGTCATAAGTGATATTCCCCTTCTTAATCGTAGCACTGATAATCGTTATATACCGGCTGAATACACCGCCGCGGTATTCTGCAATGCGGATATCGATATCCTTATCCGTTCCTGTCGTTGTCTCGTCAATCGTAAGGTCTCTTTCCGTATCCGCCTCTATCTGGTACGTATACTGGTTTCCTGACGGTGCCGATACAATGACCGTAAACGCCTGATTTAATGTGACTCCTTCCGACGTCAGTACAAGCGTGCAGTTGTAAATGCCGGTTGCAGCCTTTGATGCTTTTATAATCACACAGTTTTTCTTGTCATCATAAACAGCATCTAACGCTTTTCCGTATGCTTCTGTAATAACTCCGGTTTCATTTGTTAACGGAAGATTTTCCCCATACTGGTCTTTTGCTGTAACCGGAATGACTTTCTGATAACCTGTCACATTTACATTTGACATTCCGACTGCGGTTTCTTTCATCTGAAGGGATGCCATATAACGTGCTTCTTTAATCTTAATGGAATATGTATAAGTCACTGGCAGCGACCCCTGGTAAGCCGTAACAATCACCGTTACATTTCCGGCTTTAATCGGTGTCACTTTTCCTTCTGCACTGATAATCAGGCTGTCCGGGTCCTGGGACGAATAGGTAATTTTATCGTATTCTATGGCTGCTTCCTCTGCATTATAAGCCTTAAAATGCGCATACATCGTATCGCCCACTGCAATTTCACGCATGTCCGCATCTTTAAATGCCGGTTCTGGCATTTGGTTTGTCAGTGTAAATCTGGTCTGTGATGCTTCTTCTGCTTTCTGTGCAACGCAGACAATCGTCTTCATATCTTTAAGACGGATGGAGCCGTCCGGAGAAGTATATTCAAGTGTAACATTGGCAATACTTCCGACCGTCGTCATAAACAGCTGGTTGGTCTGCTGGTCTAACAGCCCGTTAGTTGCATTTGCCGTATAATGGAAAATACCGTCTCTGACCGTATTTGTAACATCTACATCGTTTGCGTCTAACAGTACATAATCAATCTTCGTATACTTGCCTGCCTGCGCAGATGTCGTGGTAATCGACAGTTTGACCGGTTTTCCGACACTGGAAGTAAATTCTTTGGAATACCCGCCGCAGGAAACTGTGTATATTCTGGCATCTGTAAAGTTTGTCGATGTTGTAAGCACCGCTGTCTTTCCATCGTCAGAATATCTTACCTTCTTTACAAGAATCGAAGATTCCCCGGATTTGATTGTAAAATCCGTTTCTTTATATTTGACAGGCAGCGGCGAATTAAACTTGATTTCAAGACCGTCGGATGCCGTCTGCTTCACGCTCTCTAAATAACTGCCTACGACAGCCTGTACTTCTTTTGTACATAAAGGCTCGCCTTTTTGTGAATTTTTGGCGGTAGCTGTAATCGTATAAGTGTCCGGCTTATCCGGCGTCCACTTTCCGTCCTCGGTAATCTGTGAAGAACAGTCCGTGCCCTTGGAATCTTTTACCGACCAGTACACTTTGCTCGTAGAATTGGACGGCGTAAGAACAGGCTTCAGCTGATACGTCTGTGCTGCGGTAACCAGTTTTAAATCTTTTATGCTGGAAGTGTCGATATCAATAGCCTTTGCTTTGCTGAGCACTTTGCATGCAAATGTAAGTTTATTCACGAGTTTCCATTTTGACGTATATACATTTACAGTAATGCGGATACGTTCGCCGGATGCAAAAGCCGCTGCGCCTTTACTGTCGATTGTCAGTGTATTTGTGGCTGTCTTTCCCTGGGCAATGACTTTTTTCGTATCAAATGCCGCGTAAATTTTGCCCTTTCCTGTAATGTGCCATTTTAAAATATAGCCTTTCTGCACATTTTTCACCTTGATATCATAAACACCATTATTTGCGCGGTTTTCATAGAAGCTGGTAAAAGTCTCCTGAAATGCCGGAGCGGATGCTGCTTTCACATGCACCGGCATGCATAAAAGCGTCATGACCACTGCAAATGCAAACACCGCAAGTCCTTTTTTAATCTGCCTGCACATAATGCCCTCCTTCTGAAAATAAAAATAATATTTCTTTATTTTACCATTATTATTTTGAATTTACAACCTGTCCAGACGGATTATTTTTCCATTTTCTACTTTAAAAATAAAATCGCACTCCTCAATAGTCGTCAGCCGGTGTGCAATGATTACAAGTGTTTTCTTCCCATGCAGCCGGTTAATGGATTCCATAATAGCTGCTTCTGTTTCATTATCAAGCGCAGAAGTCGCTTCATCAAAAATCACCAGTTCCGGGTCTGTATACAGCGCCCTTGCAATGCCGATTCTCTGACGCTGGCCGCCGGAAAGACGTACGCCGCGTTCCCCGATTCTGGTTTCGATTCCATCCGGCAGGCTGTCGATAAATGTCTTTAGCTGGGCTTCTTTTACAGCTTCCCAGACCATATGGTCATCAATTTCGTCTTTTTTCTGCCCAAAGGCAATATTGGCACGGATCGTATCGTCTAACATGTAAATCGTCTGCGGAATATAACTAAGGTGCGAAAGCCAGCCCTCATAGTCGTCCCTGATATCCCGCCCGTCTGTCAGCACGCTGCCTGACTGCGGCTTTAAAAGTCCCAGAAGGATATCTACCGCCGTCGTCTTGCCAGATCCGGAACTGCCCACAATGCCGATAGATTTTCCGGCAGGAATCACCATGTCCGCATCTTTTAGCACATCAGCTGCCCCGTTCGGATAACGGAAACGGATGCCGGATAATGCAAACTGCTTTTCGTATGTGAGCTTCCTTCCCTCTTTCCTGGCAGTTTCTTTCTTGGTTTCCTCAGCCTTTTGTTCCTTTTCTTTTTGTATTTCAAAATCCTTTGCCGCATTCAGGTTTTTAATGAGGTTATCTAACATCGGTTCCTGAAAAGCTGCCGAATTGACTGCCCCGCTGATACGTGTCGTACTTGGCAGCAGCCTGACTGCTGCAAAAGCAAATGCTGTCAGCTGCGGCATCAGCTCTTCAATGCTCTGGCCCATAGATAAAAGCACCATAATTACGGCCAGAACCGACGCCACACTGACCGCTTCGATTAAAAGCCTCGGCATCATTGTTACAACGCTGTTTATTTTTTCTGCGTCAATCGCTTTTTTCCCATAAACGGCATATTCTTCAATAAAATATTCTTCTTTATGGCTGACCTTTACATCCTTGATTCCATTTAATGACTGCAGCATCCATTTGTTGGACAGGGATGTATTTTTCATAAACCGCTGGCTGGCCTTTCGCAGCACCGGTTTGACAGCCTTGAACATTAAGACCATAATAAGCCCGAGCACCAGGCCGATTAAAGCAGCCATTACAGGGTCAATTAAAAAAATAATGATAATCAGCGAAGCACTGACAATCACCTCTGTAAAAAAATTCAGCACAGTTGTCAAAAGTCCGAATGCATTGATGACATCTGTATTAATGATACGCATAATCTCAGATGTGGTCGCATTTAAATAAAACTCATACGGGCGGTACATATATACCCGCAGCAGCTGTTTCTGTACAAGAAAGCGCTGATTGCACACAAACCGGTACTGCAGATAATATTCCATAAATAAAAAAGCATTTTTAAAAATGTAAATAAATACAAGCGCCCCCAGAATCAGCATCATTGCCTCATAGTCCGTCTGGATATGGAACGTCCGGCACAGAAGCTGCATATAGGATTTTTCCATGAAATTCTTATCCGTAACAGCTGTCATAAGCGGCAGCACCAGGGAAACGCCAGCCATTTCGAGCATCGCGCCGATTACCATCAAAACTCCGAGCAGCAGAATCCTCATCTGCTGCTCACGGTTCATAATGCTGCGGAATTTTTTTACAATTCGAATCATGTTGTTACTCCTTATTTATTCTGAATGGAATAAGTCGGCACAATCTGCTGCACAATCTGGCGGATATCATCTGGTTCTTCTACTACATAATCACGCAGCTGCTCTAAACGCTTCATAAATTCTTCTTCGTCAAACTGAATCGGTTTGCCGATATGAATCAGTTTATTTGCCGTATCCTGCATCCCTTCTTCTTCCATCAGCATTTCTTCATACAGCTTTTCTCCCGGCCTAAGCCCTGAAAACACGATATGGATGTCCTCATCCGGCTTGTGCCCGGATAATAAAATCAGGTTTCTTGCAAGATCCACAATTTTAACCGGTTCTCCCATATCCAGCACAAAAATCTCGCCGCCCCTTGCATAAGCGCCTGCCTGAAGCACTAACGATACAGCTTCGGGTATCGTCATAAAATAACGGATAATATCAGGATGCGTTACCGTAACAGGCCCGCCCTGGGCAATCTGCTTTTTAAACAGCGGAATAACGCTGCCGTTGCTGCCGATGACATTCCCAAAACGCACTGCCACATATTCCGTCTGGGAATGGTTATTGTATGTCTGGATAATCATTTCGCAGATCCGCTTGGTTGCCCCCATAATATTCGTCGGATTGACTGCCTTATCGGTAGAAATCATCACAAACCGCCGTACGTGATACCTGTCCGCTGCCTGTACGACCTTCCATGTCCCAAGAACGTTATTTTTTACCGCCTCGTTCGGGCTTGTCTCCATTAAAGGCACATGCTTGTGGGCCGCAGCATGATAGACAATGTTCGGCTTATATGTGGAAAAAATATCGTCCATTCTCTTTGTATTACGCACCGATGCAATAAGCGTGACCAGATTCAGCTCCGGAAAACGGTTCAGCAGCTCCTGCTGAATATCATATGCGGAGTTTTCATAAATATCCACAATAACTAACTGTTTTGGATTATGGGACGCTACCTGCCGGCACAATTCGCTGCCAATCGAGCCGCCGCCTCCCGTTACCATGACTACCTGCCCGGAAACATAACCCATAATGGAATCTAAATCGATTTCTACCGGGTCCCTTCCTAACAGGTCGTTCATATCCACATCTTTTAACTTTGTCACACTCACATCGCCGTTTACCAGCTGGTACATGCCTGGAAGACGCTTTAATTCGCACCCGGTCTCCTTACAGATTTCCACGATTTCTTTGATTTTTTTCGGCGGCGCTGACGGAAGCGCAATCATAATCTCATGTACATGCAGGATATCTACCAGTTCCGGTATCATATGGCGGTCGCCGTAAACCCGGACGCCATGCATATAACTGCCTTTTTTCATCAGGTCGTCGTCCACGGCACCTACAATGTTCAGATTAATATATTTACTGTCAATAATCTCTTTAATCAGCATATTTCCGGCGCTGCCTGCCCCTACAATAAGCACATTGCGCCGTTCCACCTTCTGGCCGGACAGCTTCATCCGAAGCACACGGACTGCACGGTAAAAATAACGCCCAAAAATTGTAAACAGCAGTAAAAACAGCCCGTAAAAGACATAAAAACTGCGCGGCATCGGATAAGACGAATTTCTCCCATGCAGGATATGCACATAAATAGTCAGTATAATATCATCCAGAAAACATGCACAGCAGATATACATAAGCTCCGTCGAGCCTGCATAAGACCACAGGCTTGAATACAGCCTGAAAACCGTAAACGTAATGACGGTAATAACAGCCGCTGTCCACATAATCTGTACGCATTTATCCAGATAATTCCCGGGTATCCATTCCAGGTGAAGGTCAAATCTGGCCATCAGCGCTAAAAGGCAGGAAAGGACTACCACACATATATCATAACATACGAGGAAAAACCTCCGTATCCATAACTCCATATTTTTCATTCGTTTCTCTCCTTTCAGATACCGCTTCAGCCTGTCTATTTACCTGATTGTGTATCTGATTCTGTCACATAAATACTGTCCAAAAGCCCGTGCACGCGGTAGTCCCCTTTTGGGTATTCGCTCATGGACAGGTCATAGCTGAAGCTGCCGAACGCTTTTCCAGCCATTTTGCCGGCCCTGCCCGGAAGTACTGACGCAATCCGCACAGCCGGGGCCAGTGCTTTTACCAGCCTGATTTTTCTGCCGCCCGCCGCTGCAATCATTTCCACGATCTCAGACGTGCTGGCATACGCATCGTTCTGTGGGAAGAAAACGCCGCTTTCTTCGTTTTCGATTAAAAGGCGCACAAATTCACACAGATTATCAATATGCAGCATGGAGCGTTCGTTATTTACAAGCGGGAATACCGGCGTTATGGCTGCGATTTTTGCAAGCATCTGATAATTCCCCTTACTGCCCCGGCCATAAATCATCGGCGGACGCAGCACACAGACTTTAAAATCCGCCGATGCAAGCGCACGGACAGATTTGTCCCCCTGCCATTTGCTGTTTCCATAAAAATTTGCAGGCTGCGGCCTTGTCCTGGCTGTAATCCTTCTCCTGCCCTGGTACGGCATTGTGCTTTCTCCGTAAATGATCATGCTGCTCATATGAATAAACTGCTTCACACCGGCATTTTTTGCCTTTTTTGCGGCTTCCACAGCAAGATCCCTGTTAACTTCATAATACAGCTGTTTCTGCGCCTGGGATACTGACTGTGTATCCACATGAGCAATGCCTGCTACATGAAATACTGTATCATATCCGGAAAAATCGTACTCTTTCCATTCATCCCCTCGTACGTCAAGTTCGGTGACCTCATAATGGGAGCCAAATGCCGAAAGCCAGTCTTTGACAGCCATGCCGATAAAACTCCCGGCACCGGTAATCAGGATTTTTTTCTTTTCTTTTGAAAGATGTTCTTTTTCTTTTTCATAAATACGCGCAGCTGCTAATCTGCCGCCGGCTGTCCTGCCTTTGGGCCGGCTTTTTCCAGCGCCTTCCCTTCTCCCGGATGCCCTGCGTCTTTTCATTGCTCCTGTACCTCCTTCTACAACTCCTTTGTGCCCGGCCACTGCAAAAACAGTGCCGATGACACAGCGTATGTCCATCCAGAGGCCGTATTTTTTTACATATTCCCCGTCGAGCGCAGCCTTAACCGGAATTTCAAGTTCATCCCTGCCGTTAATCTGTGCCCAGCCTGTCAGCCCCGGCAGAATGTCATTTGCTCCATACTTATCACGCTCCGCAATCAGATCGTCCTGATTCCACAAAGCCGGCCTCGGCCCTACGATGCTCATGTCCCCGCGCAGGATATTAAAAAGCTGCGGCAGCTCATCCAGGCTGTATTTGCGCAGAAACGCGCCTGTTTTTGTAACCATTGCATCCGGGTTTTTTAAAAGATGTGTCGGCATATCCTTCGGCGTATCTGTGTACATTGTACGGAATTTATAGATTTCAAAATGTTTTTTGTGTATGCCCGAACGGGTCTGTCGGAATATGACCGGACCTTTAGAGTCTGCCTTAATCGCTATGCTGATGCCTATAAGAAGCGGTGACAAAAAAAATACGGCAGTGCCGGATAATGCAGCATCGGCAATGCGCTTGAATCTGGTGTAGCGGGTATTTGTATGTACTGCTTTTTCGTTCATGACCTGATACCTTCCTCCGTGTACAGCGGTGCTGTTAGTGCTTTCATTCGAAAATCGCTTTTCTTATTTTATCATATTATAGAACGGCTGAAAATATGAATCTTTCATTTGAAGCTGACAGTTTATGCCATGGTGATTTCAGGATGTTTTCTTTTGCGGCTGGTTGTTTTTGCCTCGGCTGTTTTCTGGTTATTTCCTTTGCAGCCGGCTTGTTTATGCTCTGGCTGTTTCTGGATATTCCCCTTTGCAGCTGGCTGTTTCTGACTTTACTGTTTCTAGATTCTTTCCTTTGCAGCTGGCTGTTTATAACGTTACTGTTTCTAGATTCTTTCCTTCGCAGCTGGCTGTTTATAACGTTACTGTTTCTGGATACTTTCCTTCTGCCAGCTGCATGTATATGCAGCAGCAGAAAGAAAATTCTATTGATCCGGCTTCAAAGGGCCCCGCCGGATGTCTGAAATTTACAGACGTGACAGCTTTATTTTAGCCCGTCCACATCAAAATACACCCGGCTTTTTACTGTATCATCCAGTGCGGCAATCAGTGTTCCTGCCTCCTGAACATGCTCACGGTGCGTAATGATCACACACACTTCTCTCGCTCCCTCGTACTTTCTGCGCCGCAGCAGCGGGACTTTGTGCCACTCTTCTGCATACGGAAGACTCTTTTGTATCATAGCATTCATTACTTTTGATCTGACTCCTGCATCTGCTACAGCGCATAATGCAATATCACGTACTGCCTTCATATTTTATAGTCTGCCCCCTAATTAAATCCTACCACTTTCTGCGCGATTTTATATGCCGCAATCGAAATACGTCTTCCGCCTCTGCCTGGAAGATTCATGGTATTTCCCATAATTCCGTTGCGCAGACGGTGAAACAGCCGGATATCCTGCTGTTTGATATACCTCCACAGTTCCCGCTTCTTTTCCAGGTTTTCCTCTGTCCCTGAGCGGATCAGCAGGACTGTGGATATCACAGTTATAATTTCCAGATAATTAAACATATACTTTCGCTGCTTTTTATTTGGGATTTTCCATAAGTCATAAGCTTCTATCATCATTTTATTCACTTTTATCTGCTGGTCTATCCGCCGGATCATAATCTCTTCATTCACCGACTGGTCTCCTCTGCCGATATAATACCGGTAAAAATCTACATTCAGGTAATACATCGTCTTTACATGCACCAGCGGAATATAGACATACAGATTATCTACATAAAACGTATGCTTTGGAAGCTCCAGACCGCAGTCTCTTAGCAGCTTTGTGCGGTAGATTACCGAATGCATTAAAAGGTACTGACCTTTGCGCATATGGCGCACATCGCTCCAGGTAAACATTTTTTCCTGAACCAGGGCGGATGTGTACTTCATGACCTTTTTGTGCTTCGCCCCTTCCTTTTCATATACAAAATTAGAAATCAGCATATCGAGCGTCTGGTCAGATCCTGCAATCTCCCGCAGTGTATCCAGTATTTTCATATATGCCTGTTCATCTACCCAGTCGTCGCTGTCTACGACCTTAAAAAACAGTCCTTCTGCATTCTTAAGTCCTGTATTGACTGCTTCCCCGTGTCCGCCGTTTTCCTGATGCACTGCTTTTACGATCCCCGGGTATTTTTTCTGGTATGCCTCAGCAATTTCCGGCGTCATATCCTGTGAACCGTCATTGACGATAATAATTTCCACATCGTCGCCTCCCGGCAGCAGTGATTTAATGCAGCGCTCCATATAATCCTGTGAATTGTAACACGGTATTGCAATCGATAATAATTTCATCTTCTTCTCCTTCAACTGGCAAATCAAAGGCAGAGCTTACAAAAGTGTTTCAGCAAGCTCCAGTGCTTTTTTTGTCATGGCATCGATATTATAATATCTGTATTCAGCCAGCCTGCCAAGCAGATGCAGATTTGGATAATGTTCAGCCAGTTTTTTATATTTTTGATATAATGTTTCGTTTTCCGGATTCATAATCGCATAATACGGAATTTCTCCTTCTGCACCGGAATAAGCAAACGGATATTCCCTTACAATCGTAGTGCCGGATGCATCCTTCTGCCCTGTCAGGTACTGAAACTCTGTAATTCTTGTAAAGTCTTCGCTGACCGTATAGTTTACCACACTGTGCCCGTTCTGGAAATCCTCCTGGTCAAGGTGTTCAAAGTCAAAACGAAGCGAACGGTATGGAAGCCTTCCATATTTCAGGCCATAGAGCTGGTCCAGTTCGCCTGTGTAAATAACACTGCCTTCAAATTTTCTGCCTTTAAACCAGATTTCAGCATTTGTATCTTTAAATTCCAGCAGGCCTGCTGCATCCGTCCCCGTTAAGACCGTAATGTTTTCATGGTCCAGCATGCGCTCAAACATCGCTGTAAAGCCATAAAGCGGCACTCCCTGGTATTTATCCTGAAAATAGCGGTTATCATAAGAAACAAGCACAGGTACCCTGCCTGTGACTTCCGGACTTATTTCTTCCGGCGTCTGTCCCCACTGTTTCATCGTATATTTCAAAAAAACATTCTCATAAACGTACTGTGCAATTGCCTGTATCTGCAGGTCCGGATTCTTCCTTAGTTCCATAATTGCGACCCTGCTACCTTTGCCATAGCAGTCCAGCAGCTTTTTTTCCAGTGTATCCGCCAGGTCCTTGTCATAAACCATATGCAGCGTATTTAAATTAAACGGAACCGGAATCAGCTTTCCGTTTACATCTGCCACAACCTGATGACCGTTTTCATACAGATTCCACTCTGTAAATCTGGACAGATATGAAAATACATCCTCCATATCTGTATGGAAAATATGCGGGCCGTACTCATGTACCAGAATGCCATATTCATCCAGCCTGTCATAGCAGTTGCCGCCAATATGATCACGTTTTTCGATAACCAGTACTTTGCGGTTTCCTTTTTCTGCCAGCTGCCTGGCAGCCGTGCTCCCTGCGATTCCAGCTCCGATTACGATACTGTCGTACATAGGTTCCCTCCCTGTTTTTTATTTTTGCGTTCAGTAAGCCGGATGCCGTGCCTGCACAGGCATTTGGCAAATGCCGCAAAGGCCAGATACCTGACAGATTTACTGCGCTGCAGTTTTAATACGCTGTCACTGCTGCAGGGTATCTGACTTGATTAATTTAACCGTACAAACATGATTATACACAATTTTTCGCAAAATGCCAGTTCTTTTTGCGTATATGTGGAAAAAGGTGTGACGGCTTATCCCTTACTGTCTCCTCTGATCAGTACCGTCTTTCCCTTAAAAGCAAATCCATATCTTCGTATCCTCTCCTTTGCGGTCCCTATCGCAGTGAGTACCGCCGCATAAGCTTTGTCCTCAATCTGCTTTAAAGCGCTGCTTACTGTTTCTTCCAGCGATTTTTCATCCTCGCTGTCATGGACCTTAAACTCTATAATAATGGCATCATCTGTTTCATCATTCGGTTCGAGCATAACATCGTATCTGCCAAAACCGCTTACTCTGTTTGATGTAATGGAATATCTGTCTGCCAGCTCTGCCATCAGTCCAAGTACAAAACCGTGGTAAAACCTTTCCGGCTCTGTCTCCTCTGAAGGCCTGTTTCCGACATCAAAATAGCTGAATGTACTTAACGTAATTTTATTCATATACCTGTTCATCCAGTTCTGTTTCCAGAATACCTGTGCCAAGCAGTTTTTCAAAATCAGTTTTGATCTCCGCATCCTCTTCACGTACCAGCCTGTCCGCCAGTCCGTTCGAAGATGTGTTCGCCCAGTATGGGGCAGATTCCTTTTCATTTAGAAAATTGATCACTGACCATGGATTGTATATATTTGTATAACTCCCAAACGAGAATCCGTCGTACCACCGTTTTACCTCCTGTTTCCGGTCAGACAGTCCATACTCACCCAGCGCCTGAAAAACCTCTTCTTCCGTAAATCCAAAAACCGTTTCATAACTATTCGATGTTGTCGTAACAATTTTCAGATTATTTAAGTCCGAAAATACCGATTCCCTGCTGACCCTTGTAATGCCTGTCATAATTGCTCTTTCCAGACAGGGATTTGTTTTGATCGTATTCATCCAGCAGAATAATTACTTTTTTTCCATAATAATGATACAGATACTCCGATAACTGGTACAGGGAAAGAGACGCATCTGCATCATCCATCGTAACTGACACCCGTTCAAAAAATTGTACTGCTCCTCTGGCAATAGCAGAATTGCTTAAAATGTAGCGGAATTTTTCAAACAGGTTTACAATTAACTGGCATATTTTTTTGCGCACTAATGCAAAACTGCTGCCTTTTACATTAGCAAAACTGAGAAAGATCACCGGATAAGTCCCCTGGAGCTTTTGATATTTTTCTTCTTTCCAGATATTTAATCCCTCAAACAGGCTGCTTCTTCCTGCATATTCTGTAGAAAAAAACTGCTCTGTCATGCTCAGGGTCAGTGTTTTTACGAATCTGCCTGGCCGGGTAATCAGCGTTACATCATCCCCGTTCTCCCACCATTCTTTAATAAAATTCGTTTTATCAATATAAAAATAGCCGTTCTCAATCACACTGCTAAAATCCTGTTTTCCGATTGCAACTGTTTTTGCCATGACTGGTCTTCCTTTCTTTAACCTTTGCTTTGGAGCGTTTCTGCCGGGAAGTATACTTTACGGCACATTCTCCGATTCACGTACCTGCCGCACTGCCATTTTCCAGTCTGCCAGCCTTATTCCTGCCTGAATATAAAAAAGTTCACATTTTATTTACAATATCCTCATTTCTTTCACATACGGATTTCACAAATTACCTTTATGATAAATACAGTTGATACAACACATCAATCACTAATTAATAATCATTTTCATATTTTAAACGCTGCCTGAAAAAACAGCGTTACCCTGCCAGAAACGGCAGGGTTCCTCCCTAAAGCCAATTACTTATTTTCTTTTTCATATAAAGCCGGTGTCCCCTAACACCGGCTTCCCCTTATTTTTCATACCGTTCCATGCCAAGACGGATATTCATATATTTTGTATACCTTGCAAATGCTGACGGAATCGCGTATTTTTCTTCTGAAACTTCTGCCTGGGCAAACACATATCCTTCTTTTTGCTCTGCCATGTCATCCAGCTGTGCTACACGGATCATATATCCTGTCATCTGCCATTCAATATGCGAAAAAATATGCCTGGCCTCTTCTAAAGGTTCGACTTTTAGCGGAAACAGTCCCATTTGTTCTGCATAGGCAGCAGCTTCCTTTCTTGTCAGATGCCCGGCGGCATTTGGAAATTCATACATGCCTGCTAAAAGTCCTTTCTGCGGACGGCGGTGCAGCAGCACTTTCTGGCCGTCACGGATTACAAATACAGTTTTTTGTTCGATTTTTCTTGGCTTGGGCTTTCCCTTTTTCGGCAGGCCGTCATAGCTGCCATTTCTGTATGCAAGGCAGAACGGCTTCCAGGGACATTCTGTACACTTTGGAGCACCATTCGGCACACAGACGGTTGCTCCTAATTCCATCATTGCCTGGGTAAAAATCCCTGCCTGATTTTCCGGGATAACCGGTTTTAACAGCTGTTCTGCCTGCGTTTTGACAGACTGTTTCAGGATGTCGGAATCATCTTCGGAAACTCGCATCAGAATTCTTAATACATTTCCATCCACTGCCGGAACCGGAATTCCGTATGCGATTGACGCAATTGCCCCGGCTGTATAATGCCCGATTCCTTTCAGTTTCAAAAGCTCGTCATAATCTGGCGGAAGACTGCCTCCGTAATCTCTGACTACTGTACGCGCCGCCTCCTGCATGTTCCGCACACGGTTATAATAGCCAAGCCCCTCCCATAATTTTAACAGCCTCTCCTGCGGACACTCCGCCAAAGATACAAGATCCGGCAGTGCTTCCATAAAACGCTCAAAATAGGGTCTGACCGCTTCTACTCTCGTCTGCTGCAGCATGATTTCGGATACCCATACACGATACGGTTCCGGTTTCTGCCGCCATGGCAAAACCCTTGCATGGAGGGGATACCATTCCAGCAAGGGCTGTACTAACTGATGAATCGGATAATCTTTCAGCATTTAACTTACTCCTTATTTTACTCTTCTTTTGTCATACTCTCATTCTGCCATCAGGGCACTGGATACAAAAGCAGAAAACAGCTTTTTCATCCAGTGCCCGTCAGATCAGATACATCCTCTCCTGCCGGTTACCCGGTCACAATTTTAGACGAAAGACCTTTCACTGTTATTTTTCCCTGTACATATCCATACTGTATCATATATTCATAGGTCTTTCCTTTTTTCACTGTTTTATCCTGATAACTGGTCTTTTTCATATTTGTTACTGTTTTTAAGCGTTTAAATGTACCTCCTTTTTCTCTCCGGTAAATATAAACGCGGTTTGCTTTCTCATATTTCTTCCAGCTGACAGTTTTATACTTCGTACTGGATTTTACAGACGCCTGCGGTTTTTTAGCTTTTACGGCAAGCATCTTTTTCACAAGGTCCTGTGTCTGGTCTCCGGCAATTCCGTCAGCTGTGATTTTGCATTTCTTCTGAAAGTTTGTCACAAGACGCGTCATCGTCTGAGACCAGGTACCGTTTACCGTAAGGTCTGCCCCGTCTAATGTAATCAGAGCTGCCTGCAGCCACTGGACATGCTGTTTTTTCATATTCTTTTCCGCATAAAGCGCACCTGTCGGTACTGCATAGTCTGACGGATTTACGGAATATATGTTAACAGAAATTGTTAAGTCCGCTGCCGTATAATTTTTGACAGCCTCCTGGCTTACCGTAATATAAGCCTGTCCGGCTCCTTCAATTTTTACCCTGCCGTCTTTTCTGACTGTTACGACAGATTCATCCGACGACTGGTATGTAATCGGCACAATGGTATGCGTGCTGGAAATATTCAGCATAAATGGCTGTGCCGTATTATTATAAGCATAGCTTGTCTTTGGTGTTTTTAAAACTGTTTTTATAACCGGATCCGGTTCCTGAATATCCGTATCCGGTTCCTGTCCGGACGAGCCCGGATTTTCTGATGCGCCTGGGTCCAGCGTAGAATCCGGCGGATCCGGTGTGCCCGGATTTTCTGATGTGCCTGGCTGGGATACATCCGGATTTTGGACCGGCGGATCCGGCTTGTCTACTGTTTCACTCTTAAATAATGCCTTGATAAGCGCTACAATCGTATCCCTTCCGGAAAACCCGTCCACCTGCAGACTTTTCGCTGACTGAAACTGCATAACAGCCTGTTTTGTCGGCTCATCGTATGTACCGGTTACAGAAAGCCCGGCATTCATGCAGGTGTTCAGCGCCCGCTGAATCCATGCTGCCCCGCTGTCTTTGGCTGATACGTAATCCGAAGGTATGTAAGAATCCTGCGGGCTGCAGTATGTCCATCCAAGCTGTGACGCATACTGGTAAGTCTCAAACCTCCTGCTCAGATATGCACCCATGACAAAATCACAAACAGCCGCCTCATGAAGTTCATTCAGAGTCACAGCTTCATAGCTGCCTGCTGCTTTTGATGCGGATGCACCGACGCGCCCGGCAGCTCCTGCACCTCCCTGATTCGCCAGGTCTGCAAAATAAACAAGCGCCGGCTCATTTTTAATGCCAAGCCGCTGCCCCTGCTGGATATAGCTTGTAATGTCTTCCACCGCAAGCGTATCCTGGGCAGATTTGCTCTCATCTGTTGCCAGAAGTTTACGTGCTGCGGCGGCTTCTGACGCCGAAAACTTTCTCGTGCTCCACTTTGAAGTATCTTTCGTTTTTACGATTTCATTATAAAGGCTGCTTCCTAACAGTTTTTCTGCCTGTTTCTCATTGGCCGATACAATTGTCTGCAGCAGCGAAAGCGCCCGCCATCCGTGCCACTGCAGCTTTCCTACAGATACTGCTCCGTTATCATTAGGATTGACCGAATTATAGCTGCCTTCATTATTATACAGTATCTGGGCCGATGCAGATACAATCGCGTTTAAGTCTGCCTGTTCTGCCCGTACAGCATAAAGCGGAAGCAGCCCTGCCAGTAAAATTCCAAGAAAAACTGCTGCTCCCCATTTTTTTACTTTTAATCTGTTTCCCATCGTTCAGTCCTCTCTAAAGTATTTTTTATTTCAGACAAATTCCGTAACCAGTCCTGCCAGACTGCCCCATGGTATATAAATACGAATTTTCTTAAAAAAATACCGGTATCTTCGTGCATTTTTATTGACATATCTTTAACAAAGTTATAAATTATAGATATGGTAAATCTTAACTACATAATTTTAGGAGGAAACAAAAATGAACAACTTAACGCTTGAAGTTGAAAATCAAATCGCAGTCCTTACCATTACCAGGCCTGCCGCACTGAACGCATTAAACAGCGAAACACTTGATGAGCTGAACACAGTGTTAACAGAAATCGAAGCAAGAGACGATGTAAAAGTTGTAATCTTAACCGGCGGTCCTGACAAGAAAGGCAATGCATTTAAGTCTTTTGTAGCAGGCGCTGATATTGCTGAAATGGTAAACTTTACCGCAGCACAGGCACGTGCGTTCGGTATGCGCGCATCTGTACCGTTCTTTAAATTAATGAACATGCGTCAGGTAACAATCGCTGCTGTAAACGGATTTGCACTTGGCGGCGGATGCGAAATCTGTATGGCATGTGATATCCGCATTGCTTCTGATAACGCTTTATTCGGACAGCCTGAATGCGGACTTGGCATCATCCCTGGATTTGGCGGCACACAGCGTCTGGCACGCTTAGTCGGCATGGGACGTGCAAAAGAACTGATCTTTACCTGCGACAACATCAAAGCAGACGAAGCTTACCGCATCGGTCTTGTCAACAAAGTTGTTCCGGCTGAAGAATTAATGCCGGCTGCAAAAGCAATGGCTGAAAAGATTGTTTCTAAAGGAAGCTACGCTGTATCCATCGCTAAAGCAGCGATCAACAACGGCTATGATATGGATATCAAAAACGCAGTTGAAATGGAAGCAAATCTGTTTGGCGTAACATGCTCTACACATGATAAACAGGAAGGCATGAGCGCATTTTTAGAAAAACGCGCAGCTGACCTGACAGATTTCTAAGCAATAGAATGCTGTTAGTCTTGTAAAAGATCACTTATAAAGGGCTGCTGCATAAGAGAAAAGTTATACGGGATATGGAAGCGGATTTTACCGTCTGCGCCATATGCTGCATCAGCTCTTCATGCAGCGGCTCTTTTTGTATAGGTTTCCCAGACGCCAGACACAGACGGACGCTTACTATATCACAGACAGCCGGAAACAGGACAGACGTTCTTAAGAAAGAAGGAATACCGAAAATATGGGATTTTATGTAAACCCGCCGTCAGATGCATTTGCGGCAGTTCTAAAAACAAACTTTTATACCTAATGAAGAAATCCGCCGTGAATTTATCCTGGCTGTCAGGGAAGGAAGACATCTGGAACTGGCAAACGCCGTACGAATGAGCACAGAATAGAAAAAGTGCGGGTTTAACCTCCCCGCACCCAGATCTTATTTCACTTCAGCATAAATTCCTGATAACCAGTTCATAGTTTTCTGGCTCATGAGGAAATGTACAGTCTGTACAGTCCTTAATAACTGAACCATCTATTTTCAGGTACACTGGCTTTCCTGGACAGTTTTCTTTCAGATACAGCGGACAGTAACAGAACAGACAGTTAAAAGGCCCTGTTTTATTATGGCATGGAAAGTACTTACAGTCTTTATTTTCAAAAAAACGGTGTGAATTTTTAATGTAGTTTTCCTCGTTCATGTTTAGCCTGTGCCTTTCTTATTTTTACAGACAGATGTCTGTCATTCTGTTTAAGCAGCATGGATTCGTACATCCGCTGCATACGCTTTCACACTGCAGCTTTTCGTCCTGTGTCAGCTCGCAGATCAATGCTACGCTTTTTTGCGGCAGCATACAGAAAGCGGCATTGCAGGTAATCTGCGGTGCATACTCTTCTAACAGGCCCGGGAGCATATCCAGAGGAAATGCTTCTCCGCTTCCAAAAAAATGATATTTCAAAGAATGCCAGCCCGTTTTATTTAAGACATACCGGCTATAGGCATCATATCCCTGCATAAGTATTTCACAGGCCAGCACTTCCGTCATATAGCTCTGCATCAAAAATCCGCTCTGTGAGTATCTTTCCTGCAGACGGTCCAGACTGTTTCCCAGTGACATGACAGCAAATTCATATTTTTTGTCCGGATTCTTTTGTTCCTTCCAGCTGCTGCATACGTGGTACGGTTTTCTCTCCCAGAAAGCCTCCTTTTGCAGAAGCGGCTGCATTGCTTCTGCCACTGCCTTTAGCTCATCTGACTGTGCGTCGTTAAAATGATATTTGTTCCTTACTCTTTCTAAAAAATCAAAAGTCTGCAGTCTGTCCAGTACCTCCGTAAAAAAAGCTGCCATCAGATTTTCTCCTTAATAAAAACGTTCGTCTGTATCGCTTTTCCAAATGTCTTTTACAGTTCTTCGGGAAAATTATATTATAATTCGATCTGTATGTAAAGTATAGGCTATCCGAACGCTGGGAAGAAATATTTTTCCTTTTTTTGTTCCGCCTCCGAACAGTAAGAACTTCTAAATTTTCTGCTTCCAGTCTGTGACAGCGGACGGACCGGTGCCTGATGCCCTGACGTTATGGCATGCTTTACGCTTTGGCACTGACAGACACCTTTTGGGGCTTCAGAGTTTTGTATAGCGGCAGACCATGTGCCCCAAATCCTGGGTTCCAGGCAGAAAATTAAGAATTTCTAACTGTTCTTCGGAGTCACAAAAAAAGAAAAAATATCTCTTCCCAGCTGGTACTGAATGAATTTTTACGTGTCTGTCCGGCATCCTGTGACAGAATAAACGTCTGGCTGCCGCGCTATTACACACCTGGAAGGTGACAGCCGGACAGGCACATAAAAATCATACGGCCGGCAGGCTGAGGCAGAATAAACGTGCATCCTGCAAGGTTTCATCCGGAAGCTGGTATCCGGACTGACATATAGAATTTATCCAATAACAGCATCCGCAGAACCATTCGTAAAGAAAAAAACAGCCTTACCGTGTTATCCTTCCGGCCAAGAATATTTCTTAATAAATCAGCAATTGCTGCACTTTATAACTGACAAGAAACAGCGCCGTATCAGCCAGCATTTTTATCACAGTTTCCGGGACTGCCGGCATAAATCCGGCTCCTGCTGTAACAAACAGCGCACTTAACAGCATGATACATACGGCAAGAATCAGATACTTAAATCCCGATATTCCCATATTCTTTTTTGAATGAAATACGAGTTTATAATTAATCAGATAATTATATGACGCTGAAAATATTCTGGCTAATACCGTAGCTATCGTAATATAATAAAATGTATTCCACGGCTTTAATACAAAACAGAACATTCCAAACAATATGATATCTATGATACTGGAAGACAGGGAAGAAAGAATATATTTTAGAAATATAATCCCAAATATACAATATATTTTTACTGAATCAATAACCGGGTCAAAGTGTGTCCGATGATTTACTTTCGATTCATATACAGTCTGAATCGGTACTTCGATGATTGTGTATTTCTCTTTACTGGAAATCAGCATATTTGTTTCAAACTCAAACCGTTCTCCAGGCACATTTAAGAGTTCTTTCATAAAACCAGACGGAATTCCCCTTAAACCTGTCTGTGTGTCTGATACTTTAATACCGCATAAATAACTGCATACTTTCCTGGTCAGCTCATTTCCAAATCTGCTCTTCCACGGAACACAGTCACCGCTAAAATCCCGGCATCCCAGGATCAGACAGTCCCTGTTCTCTGTCAGCGCCCTTGCACATTTTTCCACATCTTCCGTCTTATGCTGTCCGTCAGAATCGGCCGTTATACAGCCACATGCATCCGGAAATTCATTCAGTATATAATTAAATGCAGTTTTTAAAGCCCTGCCTTTTCCCTGATTCAAAGCATGTTTTAATATTACCCCCCCCCTTGCCTTTATTTCTTCAAACAGCTTTGTGTAACTATCTGCACTTCCATCATTTATCACAATGATGTTCTGAAATCCCTTTGATTCCAGCTCTGCGTAAAATTCCAGCAGCTTCTTTTCTGGTTCGTAGGCCGGAATCACGATTGGGACAGTATATGTTTTGTTCATTTAGATCTCCTGACTTTCTGTTTTTCTTATCATTTTTTTCCAGCATGTTTCAATCAGTAAGGGAACTGCCTTCCCCATATTCCCCACTATCATTTCAGACTTGCTGGATGATTCAATGCAATATTTTATCCATCCTCTTCCTTTCTCTCTTTCCCGATAATAATCCAAAACCATTTTATCTGTTTTGTAATTGCCAGCATCACAAGAAACAGCAAAAAGAGCATCACCAATTTTACAAACGCACCAATCAGCAGATGTTCAAACGATACCGGAAATAAAAAAGTAAATACAAAAAGCACAATACAAATCAGCACATCTTCTTTGAAATTTTTCAGAAAATCTAAATAACTGGCATGAAAGCCCGTCTTTACCATAACCAAAAACGTTATAAAGAAATCCAGTCCATAAGCTATGCTCACACAGACTGCAGCGACATTAATGCTTCCTGACATTACACCCCCGGTGATAAATGAACCAATCATCACCGTTGTAAAGATCAGATTATAAAACATTAATTTTGTGTTTCCTATGCTTTGATAAATTGGTGATATCGTATTTGTAAGTATCTGCGGCCACAGACTTAACGAAAGAATCCTAAACGGCCAGACAGATTCGCCCCATTGTTTACCGAAAACAATCAGTATGATTTCCTTCCCGGCAAACCAGCAGTACGCTGAGACAAAGCATCCCAGCAGTGATAAGAATTTTAATAGTTTTAGATAATTAGAAAATATGAACTCTTTATCATCCTGATGCTCTGATAATACAGGGTGAAGGACAGGCGTAATCACTCCCGGCAGATATAATACCGGCATTTGCTGCATAGAATAGGCCTTGCTATAATAGCCGAGCTGATTTTTGGGCATAAACCTGGCAATCAGCAGATTATCCAGGTTGTGGTTAAAATAATTCAGTGTCTGCGCAGCAAACTGGTAAAGAGAATATGAAAGAATCTTTTTTACCGGCGTCATGGACGGACACGGCAAAAACCTGAGCTTTATCGATACCTCATTCCATAAAAACATGCCTGCTGCTCCAAACAGAGTATTCAGTGCCAGCGCATATACACCGGCTCCCCGCAGCGCAAAAAATATTGTACAGGTAAAGGCAGCCGCCGAAACTGCCACTGTACGCATAGCAATCGCAAGAAACTTCCTGTTTTTTAACATCACTGAACTGGGTATGGCATTAAAAGAATAAAACCCTAACGCAGCAGCTAATATCATGCCAAGACCTACATAGACATCATCGTCATATACAGCGGCAATGACTCTGGAAAACAGCGAAAATGCTATGATCAGCACCATTCCAAGATAAACATTGAATGAATAAATAGAATCAATATCTTCATCTGTAAGTTCCCTGTCCTGAATCACTGCGGTTCCAAAACCCATATCGCCTATCAGCTGAAAAAATACAATAAAAACATTGATGACTGCCACTGTGCCATAATCTTCAGGTGTAAGGATCCTTGATAATATAGCAGTATAGATCAGCTGTAAGATCACAGCAAGATATTTGGACGCCGCATGAATTACTGCTGCTTTTCTTATGGAAATATCTCTGACTCCTTTTTTCATACTGTTATCCCGCACTCCTGATGCCCTTGTAAAAGATGCATCATGCCTGCGCTGTCAGCCAAATTACATTTAAAATATGTTAACTTTTCATTATTCTCCAGTCTGTGCAGCACATCTGCAGTATCCAAAGCAGTAAAACACACACTATTCTCCATAAAACATTTCGTTACATTGCTTCCAGCAAATCCTTCAGCACCTGAAATAATCACCTTTTTCATGATCAAATCTCCTTCTTTTTTAGTTATCTCAGATCTCCCATGGAACTGCTCCCGATGTCCACATCTTGTCCAGCTTTTCTTTTCTCTTAATGTGCCCATATACTGCCAGAGACCCTGATGCATATATGAGCCAGGCTGATAAGCCCGCCTGCCACGCTCCATGAATTCCTTCTCAAACACTGCTGCACTTCACCAGACACTATCTTTACATTACCTTCTGCATAATACTATCGCATGTGGAAATACATCTGTATATTTAAGGATATTATCCGTAATAATTTTCTCTTTTGTTCTGTTCAACCGTAAGATTCAAACAATTATCCTAAAACACATCAGTGTCTGCTGAAAATCCATTGATATGGAATTGAACTTCTTTGATCATTCACTAAAATATAATAAACAAAATAAAATACATACCATACCGCATAATATAAAATCATAATCCGTCTGGTATTCTTATTTTTAATATTCTTTAGAACATATGGGATAAAAATAACCTCTATTACCTGAGGAATTCTTACCAGTCTCGTGAACCACGTATTATAAAGTCCCATCATCCTAAAAGGAATTTCTGTCAGATAAATTCGAAACATGATCCCCGATCTGGAATCATATAACAGATTTTTTCCGCATACAAGCAAAAGCGGAACAATAACTGGTATTATATGCAGAAGCCAGAAAACACCATGCTGCATTCCATCAGAAAAACTGTATACCTCCGTTGAAAAATATCTATAAAAAACAGGTATTCCTGAAACAAGGCGGATGATATATTTACTTCCAAAAGCAAACATAAATACGGCAGCATAAAACAGCATATTTCTAACAGCATTTAATCTATTATTTTTCAAATTTTTAATAAAATAATAGGCAGTGCAGATAAGCGCACTTGTATGAAACAAAGATGCCGTCAATATACAGCAAAAAAATCTCAAATTTCTACCCGAAATCAGATACACAAATCCTAACAGTATAAAGCTAACCGCAATAATATATCTGACTCCGTTCATTGAGTATATGAACTGAATTGACATAAAAATAAAAATAGCAAATGAAAATGATATTTTCTCCTTAAATTCAAATAAAGCCAGCCATAAAGGAATAATAATAAAAAGAATATCAGCAAACAGCAGTATCCGATATGACGGAGCCAGTTTATTTAGTATATAATAACCTGGCTCCACATAAAATGCCCCGGCTATCTCATTGTGTTTTTCCCAGTAATAAAAAAAATCCGCATTATGCAGGACCTCATACATCCCTTCATAGGCAGTATAATCAGTACCAATCCCCACGCGCAGACCATAAAGCAATATTACAGGCAGACTGCAAAAAAGTGCTTTTATCAGCAGTTTTGCAATGCCCCATTTTCCGCCTTCTCTTCCAGACAGCAGAAACTGCCGCTGCACCCCCTCATTATGAATGACTTTCTTATTAAATTTTTGCTGTATAGTACAGCTGGCCATAAGCCCGCTCGCCGCAAACACTGCCAGATACAGTATCACTGAAAGCAATCAAACTCCTCCATTCATTGAAACTCCATTAAAGCGACTTTTCACTCACTTTTTTCCATATAAACCATGCCGGAAGGTAAAAACCATACCGCATACAAAACAGCGTAAATTCTTTCATAAACCTGGTTGCTTTCCTATTATCATACGAAAAGTCAATATTAGCCATCATCTCTGCATACTCTGGCTTCTTTAGAGCAGCCTTAAACATATTGTATCTGCGTTTCCATGGTTTCTTATTATCTGGATGTCCCAAGTATGTCCTGAAATACATCGCTAGTTCCTGCCATAGCTTTATATACAGCCCCTGCTCATTTTCAGGCCAAAGTTTTTTGCAAATATTCCAGTATGAAGCTGCCTGCTTATTAAATTTATCCTGGCCATCCTTATAAAATCTACGGCTTTTCGACTCCGGATAGTGGTAATACGCATACCATATTCTTGAAGTAATAACGGCAGATTCTATATTTGACATCACATTACAGTTCCACACAACATCTTCTGTCAATAGATCTCCTTTCGGAAATTTGCTAATCTTTGCTATAGAAGTTCTTATAACTTTTGCAACAGGGCCTCCTGAAACATATCCTCCTGAAAATTCAAATCTTTCAGACCTGCATCCGAGAATATGATTTACCATTTCTGCCATATCTTCTTTTCCTTTTAACATAACAAAATGCTGCTTATTCATATTGTAAAAGGAATCCAGATCCATGTTCTTATCTTTAAAACTTCTAACAAGACCGATAGCCATATCAGGATCATGCTCTTTGATTATATGATATGCCTCATCCAGTAAACCCGGAATAACCATGTCATCTGAATCAGCAAACAGCAGGAACTCGCCGTCAGCCTTCTCAATTCCCAGATTGCGTGCAAAGGAATTCCCTCTATGTTTTATATGAATCACCCTGATTCTATCATCGGTACATAACGAATCCAGCATGTTTGCACACTTCTTTACGCTTCCATCATCTACAATCAGGCATTCAAAATTCCTATATGTAAGACTTTGTATACTTTTAATACATTTTTGAAATAAATATTTTTCTGTGTTATATACTGGAACAATGATGGTAAACAAGATATCTTCATCCTTATTCATCTTATCCATTTTTTACTCACCTCAATCTGTTTCTTAATTATCAGCAATAAACCATACCCTTTACAGTCGGATTTTGAACAGCTGCTCTAATAACCCCCGCTATTTACTTCTTTACCCAAATCACGACCCCCGCAAAACAGCACAGACTTTCCTGACAGCAGCTTCCTCCAGACAAGGCCTGATTTCAGAAGTCTCAAACTTTATTTTGGGTGTCAGGCGGCTGTCTTCAGGCAGCCGGATATCCAAAAGACATGGTTCTAAATCCTGAATCCATTCCTTATAGCTGTCCAGTTCTTCATAAGAGTCTAATGCCGCGGCCCTGATGCCATATGCCTGCGATATTTTGCAAAAGTCAGGAACACTGTATCCCCCGCAAACAGCTGTGCACGCAAATCTGTCACCATGTTCCAAATGCTGTGTTTCACTAATCTTGCCCAGCACTCTGTTATTTAAAATAAATATTTTAACCGGAAGCCTTTCCCGTTTTACAGTCTCCAGCTCCTGGATATTCATTTGAAATCCGCCATCACCTGCAATACAGTAAGAGACTGCTTTCCCCATAGAAACAGAGGCCCCGATTGCAAAAGGAAGCGCGCAGCCCATTGTTCCATATCCGCCGCTGATATGGATGCGTCCTTTACGGCCCTTTAAAACGAGCGACTGGGCACACCAGCACTGATGCATCCCCACATCGACAGAAACAACCGGGTCTGGCGGGAGCAGGGATGCTATCTTTTCTGCTGCATAATTCCCGGGCTGCTTATCGAAACTATCCAGAATTTTCTTTGCCTCTAAGCATCTGAACTTCCACTGTGAATATCTGGCCGTATGTTCTTCCAGCAGCATCTGGAAAAAATTTTTCGCATCCATGTGAAATTTCTCTTCCGTCTCTTTCACATTACGGCTTAATTCATATTCATCGATATCGCAGCGGACCAGATGCGCCCCTGGTGCAAAATTTTTATTGTTACGTCCTGCCTGGCGGATTCCAAGACGTGCACCGACAGCGACAATCAAATCACATTCATTCAAAATCATATTTGCAATGCGGTTTCCATGCGCGCCTATAAATCCGATATGCAGGTCATCCTGGGCCAGATCCACCCCATTCATTGTGGTCAGTACCGGAATATCTGTTTTGCTGGCAAATTCGTGCAGCATATCTGCCGCGCCCGAAGCTCTGATGCCATTACCCGCTAATAATACCGGCCTGCTGTATATCGAGCGGAAAATCAATGATAACACCTCCCCTTCTTCCGAGTAATGCCATATGATACGCACGGCTTACGATATCCGGAAATCCTTCCCTGCTATTTGCTGTCACTGAATACTTTGTAATATGCCTTGTCATGGATACAAGGTCCATCTCCTGGAACCCGTTCTGGCGAATGCCTGAAAAGCCTTTCATCTCGTTTGTCGGAACATTTCCGCAGATTCCCATAACAGGTATGCCATCAAACCAGGCATCGGCAAGACCGCCTAACCCGTTTACCGCCCCAGGACCGGAAGTCGTAAAATATACTCCGAGTGATCCGCTTGTTCTCGCATACCCGTCGGCAGCCAGAGCACATCCCTGCTCATTGCAGCATACATGGACTGCTATTTCCTTCCGTCTTTGATAAAAAGCATCCATAAGCGGAACAATATATCCTCCTGCATAGCCAAACACATCTGTAACGCCATGCCTGATCAGAAAATCAGCTAAATATTCGGAACAATTCACCTGTTAACTTCCTCCCCAGCCTGCTTTCGGGCTTCCTTCATTGTTTCTTTGAAATTTACCATAAAATCTTTCATCGTCTCCATAGGTGCAACATTAATCCTGTAATACTGCTTTTGATCATATTCAAAAATACGGTACAGATATCCTTTCCTGATCATGATCTCTCTGACCATCGCTGCATCAGCGCCCGTTATTTTCATATATATAAAATTTGTATCAGACTTATATGGATGCACATGCTCCATCGATAACAGCTCCCCATAAAACCAGTCTTTCACATCACGAATCTCTCTGCGGATTTTTTCATAATATGCATCGTCTCTAAGACACTCAGCCGCAGCTTTCCTTGCGATAACCGGAAGACGTAATAACGGCAGGTCGAGCCACAAAGCTTCCAGCGCCCGTTTGCTGGCAATTCCATACCCAAGGCGCAGCCCTGCCAGAGCGTAAAATTTAGAAAATGTCCTGGCAAACATTACGTTATCGTAGTTACGGATAAAATAGCTGACATCAATCGGATCATGTTCAAATCCAAAATATGCCTGGTCGACATAAACCAGTGCCTGAGGATTATTTTGAACAATCATTTCCAAATCGCCGGGACTGATCAGATTGCCTGACGGCATCGCAGGACTTGTAACAATAATCATTCTGGGCTTATGGATTTGTGCCTTTTCCATCAGATCCGCGATATTATGGTAACACTTGTCTCCCTCTTCTAAAAAACCATAAAAATATTTATGCCCGAACCGGTAATCAATCACGCCGGGATAATAGCTCCAATGCGGAAGAGGAAGCAGTACTGCATCGTTTTCCCCTATCATAATTGTAATAATGCTTTTTACTAATTCCGAACCGCTGTTGTGTAAAAATACATGATCATACTGAAAATGATATTTTTCCGCAATTTCCAGACACAGCGCATCCGTCTCCCCGGAATCGTATAAATACAGTTCTTCCGAAACTGCTTTATGAAAAGGTATTAACGCATTTGGAGACGGCCCCCAGAGATTTTCATTAAAATGGAGCCTTCCATACCTGTTATCCGTTTTTACGCCGGCGTATCTTGTGATCCCTTTATATTTTCCATACAGATGATCTGCGGATGCCTCCTTTGCAAATGTCTTAAAATCCGGGTCAAACGCCTCAAACTCAGCTAATGTGTCAAACTCCAGAACAGCTCCTTCTTTCATTTTTTTAGCAGTTACAGGCAGTTTTGAAAAATGTCTGATATGATAATCATCGATCAGCATCTTATCTATTTCAGGGTTTCCGTACTCCTTTGTTAAAAGCCCGGCCAGCGTTTTTGAAAAATCCCTTGTCCAGAAATTAGCCCCGACCGTATACCACTGCTCTTCTCCTCCCCGTTTTATACTTTCAATGTATCCGCTGCTATTTTCAGTAATACAGTATTCGTCTGCATAGTCTTTCGTATATTCACATGTATAGAATGACTCAAATTCATATTCCGAAAATATATTTTCTGTATAATAATTATCCGCACAGCAGATATAAGAATTTCCCAGATACTGCCTTGCTGCATAAATAGAAGACACATTGTTCTTAGTATGATAATCTTCATTCATTACTAACGTAACGCCATATTTTTCTTTCAGGTACTCAAACTGATCCGCCATATATCCGGTAACTACGATTACCTGGCTGATTCCCGCCTCATGCAGCTGCCTGATTTCTCTTTCAATCAGTATCTCCCCTTTAACGGTAAACAGCCCTTTGGGCAGTATTTTAGAAAGCGGCAGGCACCGTCTTGATTCACCGGCAGCCATTATTACAGCATTATCCACTTTATAAGCTGAAATCTCATAGATACCCGGATTCGTAATGGTTTTTTGTTCTGTAAGAAATCCCTTTGCCTGCAGTTTATGAACCGCTTTTATTACATCATCCGCTGGTACGGAATATCTGCCGGATATCCTGTTCTCATCAGCCGAATTATTTTTTTTCGCGTATGCAAGTACTTTTAATTCTAATAAATCCATCCCATCTCACTCCCCGGGCACAAATTTTTTAGCAGCATTATTTCTTTCTATTAAATTCAGTACGGTCTCACAGGCATTTCCTTTTTCGCTGCTGCCCGAACGCTTATAATGCTCCTGTAACAGTTTTTTATATGCTGCTCCATCAAATTCAGCAATATTGCGCATCAGCTCTTCATTCGTCTGTGCGATCGTATATGGCCACTCTTGTGGCGGCATATAAAATCCAGGCTTTCTTTTACAAGCCTCTAAATCCTCCATATAGAGAAATACAGGCTTCCCTGTCAGGGAAAAATCCCACATAACCGATGAATAATCTGTAATGAGCACATCTGCCGCACACAATAATTCCTGAACATCCGGGTACTGCGTCATATGAATCACATTGTCATAAGCGTCTTCCCTGCCGCCAAGTTTTGGATGCAGCCTGACTGCCGCTGCCCAGCGCCCGCCAAATCTGTCCTGTAATGCAGCAATTGTCCTGTCATAGTCCAAAGCGTTTAAAGACCTTACTTTCTTTCCTGTATAGCTGTCTGCTTCCAGGCGGAAAGTCGGCGCATACAGTACGATCTTTGTATCATGCTCTATATTAAAATATTTCCTTACTTTTTCAGAAATCTTCTGATAATTCCTAAAAAACAGATCATTCCGGGGCAGTCCTGACGCGATACATTTTTCTTTCGCAATCCCCATTGAAAGAAATTCATAAACCGTATTGTATTCACAGGCAGAAAGCATGTAGTCGATTTGTCTGGCATTTAACTGAACTTCCCTGTTATAAAAAAAGCCCTGAAATACACTTGTACTCGTCTTTTTATACGGCCCTCCCCCATGCCAGGTATTAATGATCATCTGCCCTTTCCGCTTCGGAATAAACGATACGCCTCCCGCATTTGTAATAATCACCCGCGAAGTCAGCAGATAGTAATAATACTGCAGCGTATTTTTCTTAACCGTAATCACGCCCTCCGGTCTTTTTCGCGGAAGAGACTTGAGCGGATAGATGATCTCATACCTATTTTTTCGTTTTTCTTCATATAAAGATACAGATATTTCATACTGTCTCCGTATGTATAAGACATATCGTTCAGCAGCGTAATTCTGTTTTCCCTCACCGGAAATACATGGTAAATTCTTAATGTGGTTTTAAGTGCAATTTTTATAAAATAGTGCAAAGCTTCTTTCAGCATGTTTTCTTCCCCTCCGCAGCCGTTTCTTTCATCCTTCAGTTACATAAATCAAACAGTCCTGTCTCTGGATTTTTTTCATAAAGCGTATGATCTGAAATCACATCCGGATTCGAAAACACATCTGAAAAATGTTCCTTAAAATAGTCATTCACACGGTACAGCGCAATATGCGTATAATTTCCCTCATTTAATATGTCCATCCACTCATCCGAATTCCTGCATTCTCCATACGTCCAGATATCGCCCTCATACTGCGGCTCTCCCAGACTCCAGATCCAGCTTCCGGCAAAGCCATTTGGCCTTGCTATAAATCTTGTAACCCAGTAATCGAATCCCTTATCAGCCTGCGATATGAAATAGATTCTGTCCTCATCTGTCCCGCTGCAGTAACGTCTTATCAGATCATGTAACGGCTCATACCTGTCCCTGATCTCTTTTGCCTGTCTTACGCTGTCCCTGCTCAGATAATTCTCAACGGTTCCCAGCGGACTGAACGAAAGGATCAGGACCATAGCAAAACACTGCATAATGCCGCTTTTTTGAAGCGCAGATGAATCATGCACGATACCTTCTATAACAGCTATGGCTGTCGCAAGGAATGCTATATTCATATACCTCTGGTACGAAGCCAGATTTAGCGCTTCGTATTCCGTGAAATTGGATACATATGCTGCTCCCAGGCTGTATATATAAAATACAAGCTGGACAAAAATAATAAAAAGCGTAATACAGGCGGCTCTGCGGTCTCTGATGTCTGCCAGCTGTCTTTTCTTACAGTAAAGCACGGCAAGTCCAAAAAGCAGCAATAGAAAAATAACGCAGTAACTGGCTTCCATGCCGGTCAGAGCAAATTTTATTTTCTGGTCAAAAAATGCATCTTTAAAATGGTCCGTTACTGTCTGTCGGTATGAACTGTCATTATGCAGAAAGAACATGGATGTATAGCTTAGAAGGTCAATCTTTCCTCCAAAAGATATTTCCGCATTTGTGTGAAACAGCTCCATCTTCCATGACCATTTCGCAAATACCGTACAAATAAGCGGAACCAGCGGTATCAGCATTTTTGCAGCTGCCCTTCCGCCTGCTGGAGACTTTGCAGGTATTCCATTGCGGATGCAGTAAGAAACGGCATATGCTATCGCAGCAAAAACAGAAAAATAAAGCCCCGCATCCTTACTCAGCACTAAAGTCATGCACAGCAAAGAAAGATACAGGCCGTCCAGCAAAGCATCGCGCTTCGGATAAAGAATCCTGGCAAATGCACACCCTGCAAGTATCGCAATAAATGGATCAATATAAGCCGTCGTCCAGTATTCGTTATAAAATAATAATGGCAGAACAACCAAAAGAACTGCATGGCACAATGCTTTTAGAGGCCTTTTGAACTCCTCCTGTGCTAAAAAAGGCAGTATCATGGAATATCCAAAAAGCTGGAATACCAGATACATTCTCCACTCGTTAAACTCTGCGCCTTTATGAAAAAACAAATAGATCTGCTGAAAAAAATATTGTAAAAGCGCCATTGCAGGCGGATACGACTGGAAATATCCATTGGCTTTTGGATTTGTAATAAAATCATCCACATAAGTCATAGCCTTTACAGAATCAATCCAGTGTGTAAACTCATCCCATGAATGGGCCAGCTTTCCTGCATCCGCATAGGTAAAAACGAAGAACACGGCCAGAAAAACGACAAATGCCGGTGTCACCATATTTTCCAAAAATTCTTTATAGCATTTTCTTCTGATCACTCTGATAAATGCCGCTATATATAAAACTGCTATAACAAAAATTACAGCATAAACACCTGCTTTTAAATGATCTAAAAGGCCGGAAATATAGAGCACAGACATCATAATCATCATCTGCAGCGGCAATACTTCCTCAAATCTCCTGTGAAAAAAAGCAGCTCCAAACACGCCTCCGTTTAGAAGCACTGCCAGCATAACTATTTGAACAATCATCTTTTTGTGATATCTCCTATGGTATAAATCCCGTTTTATTACAAACCCGGCTGCCTATTTATCGTGAAATACTATATTCTGTATGTTCTTTGACACTACTCCGTCTATAAATCCGCCGGAAAAAACGGCTGCTATCACAGTAATTGAAAATGTCAGCATCAGCAAAACAAGCATTTGCATGATTCCGCTGGCATTTCTGCTGATATTGTGTACAAAAAAATTGATGACTACCATATGATAAAGATAAAAATGATAGGACCATTCCCTTTTCACCCTGTGCCTGCCGGCCCTGTAACCAATCGATATCAGTGTCATCATCAAAAGGACTGTGGTTCCTGCATTGTAGCGTATCCCTTCCATTCCGGCAGTCAGACTGTCAGGAAGGATATTCCATAAGGTATAAATAATACACAGCGGAATGCAGTATTTTTGAAACAGCGGGATGAGTCTGTCTCTGTGCCAGTAACACATCGCTCCAAATAAAAAGATATATAAAAAGGGAAATACCGAAACCATAAGCAGTTTATTTCCTAATGGCGGCAGGATCTGCCCCCCCCCAATCTGTTCCAGCGCAATGCTGAGCGCCGCAAATGCGGTAATGACTGCGATCCAGATTTTTAAAGACCACTTTTTCATAAATCCGGCAGATAAAACAAGCAGTATATAAAACTGAACCTCTGTACTGATTGTCCACAGCGCCCCGTTGGGAGCTCCTGCGCCATAGCCTCTGAGCCAGCCGCCTGTATAAAACTGGAACACTGTACACTGTGTGCCCAGGTACAGTAAAAATTCCTTTATCGCCGGCTTTACGGCATAAGTCAGCGCAATAATGACTGTATTGACAGCAAGGCAGACCCAGAGCGCCGGATACAGACGGAAAAACCGCCTCTTTATAAATTCACCCCTGCTGTATCTGTCCATGGACCTTGCGCAAAAAAATCCGCTCAGGCAGAAAAATACAGGCACGCCTCTGATAAAATATGCGGCAAAATTAAGTACACTGCTCTGGTAATTAAAATGTGTCAGAAAATGACCAAGAAATACCGTACAGGCACATATCATACGGATATAGTCAAAAGAATTGCTGTCCGCATCTGTATAATTATGAACTGTATCTGTCATTTTTCCTCCATATCATCTGATCTACAATCCTGCTATAGCTTTGAATGATCTTAATCACTTTGCTGCTCACATTGTAATCCCTGTATGCCGGTACTTCTGTGCATTCATCCCCGTTTCTGTGCATATTTACTGCCAGTTCCACAGCCTGCAGCACTTTTTCCCCGCAGATGCTTCCAATAATAAATACCCCCTGCTCCATTGCTTCCGGGCGTTCCGTACTTGTCCGTACCGAAACTGCAGGGTATTTAAAATAGGCTGCTTCTTCCGGCAATGTCCCGGAATCTGACACAACGCAGAATGCGTGTTTCTGCAGTTTGTTATAATCAAAAAATCCCAGGGGTTTATGCCTGATTACCCGGTCATGAAATTCAAATCCGCGTTCCTTTATAAATTTCCCGCTTCTTGGATGACAGGAGTACAGTACCGGCATATCATAATGGTCTGCCATAGTGTTTACAGCATTCATAAGCGAGAAAAAGTTTTCTTCCTGATCTATATTTTCTTCACGGTGGGCCGACAGGAGTATATACCTGTTTTCCTCAAATCCTAACCTCTCAAGAATACCGCTTTCCTGTATTTTATTCTCATACGCACGCAGTATTTCTGCCATCGGGCTTCCGACAGTAAATGTATACTCCGGCCTTGCACCCGCATCCAGCATATACTGTTTTGCCTGGTCAGAATAACAGAGATTTATGTCGCTTGTCACATCCACAATTCGCCGGATGACCTCTTCCGGCAGATTTTCATCTTTGCATCTGTTGCCCGCTTCCATATGAAAAACAGGTATTTTCAGACGTTTGGCACTGATTACGCACAGACAGCTGCTGGTATCGCCCAGCACAAGCAGCGCATCGGGTTTTACTTCTGCCATAAGGTCATAGGATTTGGCGAT
The DNA here is from genome assembly GCA_910580075.1 of uncultured Eubacterium sp. Lineage (GTDB taxonomy): Bacteria > Bacillota > Clostridia > Lachnospirales > Lachnospiraceae > Eubacterium_J. The sequence goes on from CAJTVR010000001.1 coordinate 102,230, forward strand.
TACACTGCCCATCATCTGCCCGGGGCTGCCTCCTGCTACACCCAGATAATAATCCGGTTTTCGAATATCCAGGTCTTCAAAAAATACTTTATTCAGTTCATAGTCATAGTTTTGCCCCGTATGTACAAGAATGTGGTCAAAATACAGATCTGCTTTTTTAATCACCGCAGAAAGCTTTATAATTTCAGGCCTCGTGCCCGCGATTGTCATAAGTTTTAGTTTCTTTAACATCCTGTCCTTTCGTGCCTCTCTTATAAATGATAATGCGGATAAAGTTCTTTATGCTGCTGCATCCAGCTGCCAAGTTCTCTGATCTGATGCTCATAACCTGGTATCTGATAGCTGAACGCTTCATAATTGGTGCGTTTCAGGCTTTTATCAATCCTAAAATTTTCCTCCGGTACAACCTCAGCCGGCTCTGTCCTTAAGTACTGGTTAAATAACTGCAGCAGCTCATATTTGCTGATGCTTTCTTCCGGAACCATATGATACAGCCCGTGCACACGCTGTATGGCAGCATGTTCAATCGTCTTTGCAAGCTGAAGCGTTGTCTGTCCGGTCCATATGGCATTTTTATACCCCTTCACACGGCCCTTCTGCTGCATAAACCAATTGACCAGTCCGATTCCGTCCGGATTGATATCCGGTCCGATTATTGACATCCTGAACGTAACATCCTTATGACCTGCTATTTCACCAAGCGCTTTAGATCTGTCATAGAACATTTCCCCGTCCGGAAGTTCCGATTCCAGATATCCCCCTCTGCTTCCGCTGAATACGCAGTCTGTGCTGATATGGATTACCTGTGTATCTGTCCCCTCTGCCGTTCTGGCAATAAACTGAGGAAAATAGGCGTTTAAATATACTGCGGCTTCATGGTCCTGTTCCGCATATTGATTCAGCAGGCCGATACAGTTTACAACTGCACGGTAATTTCCTTTTTTTATTACTTCCTTTAACAGCCCAGTGTCTCTGGCATCCCCTTCTATCGTATTTACAAATGCAGATTTTCTCCTGGCATAGCCTTCGACTTCATACCCCTGGCCGCTTAAATAAAGGCTGATCATATGTCCGGCCATACCGTTACAGCCAAGAATTAAAAATTTCATTGATTTCCTCCCTTTTCCAGCTGTTCCTTTACAAAATCAGCTGTCAGAAGTTTTTGTGCTGTTTCATTTAAGTCCAGCCGTCTTGTGTTATGCGATGTATAAGCATCGCCCTCATTTTCATAAATCTGCCCGTCAGCAAAGTACTTATCGTAATTTAAGTCCCGGTTATCCGCACAGACTCTGAAATACCGCCCCATATCCTCCGCCCGGATTTTCTCTTCTGCAGTCATAAGCGTCTCATACAGTTTTTCCCCGTGTCTGGTTCCTATCATCTTTACCCCGGTATCTCCAAACAGCTTCTGAACCGCCTGTGCGAGCACCCCAATGGATGCAGCGTCTGCTTTCTGTATAAATAAATCTCCGGGATTCGCGTTTTCAAATGCAAACGCAACCAAGTCTACAGCTTCATCCAGATTCATTAAAAATCTCGTCATTTCCGGATTTGTTATCGTAATCGGACTGCCTGAGCGGATCTGATTCACAAAAAGAGGAATGACAGATCCTCTGCTGCACATAACGTTCCCGTATCTTGTACAGCAGATGACCGTATTCCCTCTCTCTGCCGCTACCCTTGCATTGGCTCTCACCACATGCTCCATCATAGCTTTGGATGTCCCCATTGCATTAATCGGATACGCAGCCTTATCCGTAGACAGGCACACCACTTTCTTCACCCCGGCTGCGACAGCCTCATGCAGGACATTGTTAGTCCCTGCCACATTTGTCTGCACTGCCTCCATCGGAAAAAACTCACAGGACGGAACCTGCTTTAAAGCTGCCGCATGAAATATATAATCCACACCCGGCATTGCATCACGCACTGACTGCGGATTTCTTACATCTCCGATAAAAAATTTCACCTTACTATAGTATGAAGGATAATCACGCTGCAGCTCATGGCGCATCGTGTCCTGTTTTTCTTCATCTCTCGAAAAAATACGAATTTGTCCGATGTCCGTAGACAGAAAATGTTTAAGAACAGCATGTCCAAAAGAACCTGTTCCTCCAGTAATCAGTAATGTTGCTCCATCGAACGCTGACATTTATTGTTTCTCCTCTCTGATCCGTAAATCTGCAAATACTTCGTCCAGCCTGTCCATCTGCCTTTTCTTATTGAAATGCTTCGCGGCATATGCAAGGGCATTTTCTCCCATTTTCGTTTGCTCCGATTTGTCCATCTGCATCATCTTCTTAATATTTTCTGCAAATCCGGCCGCATCCTCAGCACTGCTGCACAAGCCCGCCCCGGCATGGTTTACTATGTCACAGACTTCCCCGTCTGCCGATACCAGAACAGGCCTGGCGCATGCGAAATATGACTGTATTTTCGCCGGCAGGGTCATGGAAAATACGTCATTCCTGGCCAGCGTAAGCAGCAGTGCATCCGCGAAAGCCAGATACCTGGGAATATCCTCTGCAGCCTGACGCGGGATAAAATAAAAATAATCCTCTACGCAGGCAGTTTTTATATTTCTCTTAAGCTGTGCAAGGTATCTTCCGTCTCCAATGATATGAAAGCGTACTACAACATGCTCCGCCTTTAACAGCTTTGCTGCTTTCACAAGAATATCCAGTCCCTGTGCAAATCCGACACTGCCTGCAAAAACAAGATTAAAGATTCCATCCTGCGGGAGCAGATCTCCTTCCCGGTCTGCCGGCCGGTAGAATTCTTCCGCATATTGCGGCCAGAATTCAATCTTCGATCTGTCTATCCCACGCGCTTCGATTCTGCTGATAAAACTCTGGGAACAGGTGAAAATCCGATCTGTATTTTTATAAATATAATCAGACATCTTCTGAATCGGCCGGATAAATGCCTGTGAATGGATGCCTGTCACAGATTCCACATTTTCGGGCCAGAGATCTGTAACATACAGATAATGCGGTACATGATACTTCTTAGCATAGCAGACTCCGACAAGGGCCTGCGTCATGGGAGAGACCTGGTATGTATATACCAGGTCAGCATGGATATGATTCTTCCTGACCCATCGAATGCCGCTGATAACAAAAGACAGGTAATTTGCACCCATTCCGGCAGCATTCAGTATTTTATGGCTGCTGCTTCCTCTGGGAATTAAGGGAATCCGGATGACATCTGCACCGTTCCAGTTCTCCCTGCGCCTGTGTTTAAACCCATAGCCTTCAAAAAACTTTCCCATCGGATAATTGGGAATACCGGTAAGGACGGTTACCTTATAACCGCGCTTTACCCATTCAGCAGCCATGTCATTTACGCGAAACGTCTCTGGATAAAAATACTGGGAAATCAAAAGGATATGTTTTTTCTCTTCCTTCCCCTTCCCAGCATCCTTCTTCAGCGTACGTTTCCTGGGAGTATCTGAAATATCTGTACGGTCTTTATTAAATTTTATAACTGCCCAGGCAGCTAAGCAGGCCGCTGCTGCACTGGTTAATAATCTGCTATGTTTCACAGCCGGATATCCTTTCTGCTTAAAATCAAAAGTTTCCTGGACGCCTGTTGTATCCTCCGAACAGTAAGAAATTCCTGCTTTTCGCAAGCGGAACACCAGAAGGAAAAGCTTCTCCATCCAGCGTCTGGCCAATCAAAAGTTTCTCCATCCAGCGTCCCACGGCCATTTCCCGCTGGTCCTAAAGGGCATGCTTCGCCATCCCGCGGCTGAATCTGCCCCAGGCTGTTTTCTGCACCGCTTTACAGAATTCTTTTCACCCCTTCTCCTGCTGTACAGCCTTCAGACTCTCACAGCCGGGTCCGGTTTTATTTCCTTCCTAATTTACCTGCTTTCACCAAATACTGCAGCACCTGCTACATGAACTCCGTTTAACAGATAAAATTCCATCACATCATCAATCATCCGGTGCGTCGTCATTCCCATTCTGCACACCAAAAGAACATTTCCAGTCTCTGCCAGTCCGTCCCACATAGCAGGATCTGCGCTGACATTTTCAGCGACTGCCATCCCGATGCCCCATTCCTTAAGCTGGTCTGACATCCTCTCCAGGCACTGTCTTTCCGGCATACTGAGAGGAAAATCCGATGCCGCACAAAACTTCTCCACTCCCTGTTTTCTGCACGCAAGCCGGATCCGGTTCAATACCTGCAGCTGGGTATCCTCATATGTACTTTTTGGTACATCTGCTGTTTTTTTACGCTTTTTTCTGCCTTCCAGCTCAATTTCTCCATAAACCGGAAACGTATACAGCCTTTTCATCTCTTCTGTACTTTTTACTGTATCCCGGAAAATGTACCAGCATGCATAGACACCGCAGTACGCAAAAATCCCTGCTATCATCCCAAGAAGTGCATATTTTATGATCGATCTGAAACCTGCACCGGAAGCATTGCTTCCCGCCTCATTTTCCCCGGAGCTATCTTCTTCCTCTTTCGCGCCCGCAGATTTTCTGTAAACTTCCATCTGCCCGTCGTTAAAAGCATCTGTCAGCGATTTCAGTGAAGTTTTATTTGCTGACAGCTGCGCTTTCTTCTCATGCTGCTGTGCCTGCAGCCCGCTGTCCGGTGTCACGCTTTTCTGGCTGCTGATAAGCCTTAATCTGTGACTCCCGGCTGTCTTTTTCACCCTGGCGGCATACTGCTTTAGCGCATCCTGTACATCCAAAGCCAGCTTCTGTGCTTCCTTTGCATCCTTTGCGACAGTCTCCACATAAAAAAGCGATTCCGCCGTCTGGCTGCTGTCCGTCTGGCTGTCCAAAACAATCTGATAAGGAGAGCTGTATGTTTTCTGGTACGCCGAGATTACTTCTGACAGATAAATCTTGTCCGTCTTCCATCTATTGCTGCTGCCGGAATCTGTCAGCGCATCTGCCACGCCGCCGTTTATCACAAAACTCAGATAGCTTTCCGTAATCTGCGCCAGTTCCTGTCTCTTCGCATTGTCAATGCAGTAAAGCATAACGGATTTATTTTTATGATATGGCTCAATCTGCATGAGCAGAGAATGATCCAGATAAATCTCCAGCTCCCTGATTTCGTTTTCCAGACTGACGGCATCTGCAACTGCCTGTTCCTCTTCTTCCGTCAGTTCAGCCTCCTTTTGCAAAACCTCACCTCCCCTGGCGGCATTCCCGTGCCCCAGCCACCCATAGGCTCCCAAAAGCAAAGCAGCCACAGCAGCACAGACTGCAATCTGCTTCCACCGCCCGCAAAGCCTGCAAAGCAGCTCCAGCAGATCTATCTGCGCATCTTCCGTCCTTTTCCAGAAATATTGTCCATCCATTCTGCTATCTGTCCTTTCATCCAGGCTATTGTAAACCCCTGTTTTATTCTCCATTCATAATCTCCGCCACAGACTTCATAATCCTGACATACATTCCATAACTGTCAGATGTTCCGCTGCCGGCATTCCCCGTTTTCCCGTTCACCTTTTTCTTATCTTTATCTGAAAGGTTCCACAAATCCAGTACAGATGCCGACAGATGTGTCGCGCCCCACAAAAGCTCATCTGCATCCGCATCCAGCGCTTCACATATATTTGCAAATGTCTCCATGCTCATAATCCTCGTGCCGCGCTCAATATGACCTAAAAACGACATGCTGATTCCGCATTTTTTAGCCAGCTCGTCCTGAGACCATCCTTTTGCCTTCCTGACCTGGCGGATTCTCATTCCCATCTTCCCATAATCCAGTTCCCGCATAAATTCCCTCCTGTATCAGTCAATATTGACCTGTGCTCTCCTGCTAAATACTGCTGTTTATGTTCCAATATCCTGTGCTCTCTCCTGCTAAAATACTGCTGTCTTATCAAAATACCCGTTAACGCCAGGTAATTTGTGACGCAATTTCAGTTTCAGCCGGCATCCGATGATATATTTCATACTATATGCGTACATAACATTCTGTTATAAAATGTTATGCTGCAATATCATGCGAAAAGTCCGCAATCCCTTTGTTTATGATATGCTCCCCATATGGCAGACTTTTCAAAATAAACTTATGCGCTCGTCCTGCAAACATCTGCAAGTCCCTGGTTACTCTTTTTAAAACTGTATTTATAGTTTAAATATCGAAAAATTTATGCACTATTAACAAAAACAAAGAAAAAAATATGGAAAAAGATTGTAAAAAATAGAAATACATCCAAATTGATGTTAAGAGTTGCAAAAAGAAATAAATTGATATAAAATACTTATAGATAACATTTTATAACAAATTGTTATCTATAAGAACACATTCTAACGCAATGTCAGGAAAATAAAAAGTCAGTAAATCATAAAAACAGGGCTGTCACACTAAGTAAAATGATAGAAGATATCGTACAAAAGGCTGATTTAAACCAGCTATATCCTGCATCATTTTACTTAATGCGGCAGCCCCGCTTGTTTTTTATATATTCTAGTTCATGTTTCATATGTTTCTTTTTTTCCGAATCTCAGCAGATTTTCGTATTTTGTTCCTTTCAGCAGAGCTGCAAACTTTTCTCCGCTTAAACGGGAATCACATTTAGCCATAATATACGGATTGCATTCGGAACAGTCATGTATATAGCAGAATTTTGTCATTTTACTGTCATGATTATATTCATACGGACATCCGTAACCTGCCCTGGCAGCAAGATTTTCAAAGTATCTTTCCCATGAAATAAACCTGTTAGCAAATGTCGGAAGATCTTTATACTCATTCACAACTGCCTGTTTGGAAAACAAGAGGTTTGAAACTGTCAGCAGTTCTTCAAAACATTCGTAGCTGCTCATAAAATATACATGAATATCCAGCTCATTTATAACACTCACAAGCTGCTCCATATGGCAGCCAAAAGCTGCTGTATCAAAAATCAAAAGGATATTTCTGTATCTTTCAGCTGCATTGACAAGAGCTGATACCATAGCGCTTTTACCCGGCTTTGACGAAATCACTGGAATCGTAAATAATTCTGAAAAAAACTGAAATCCGGCTCCGGAATCTTCTACAATACAGCAGTCTGCTTCCTTTGGAAGCTCCATGAAGTTCTTCCTGTATAAAGGCTTCAGGTCATGCTCTATACCATTTGTAATTTCCTCATACATTGCGTTAATACTGAAAGGCAGCCTTCCCATGCTTCCTGGCTGAAACTGGTTTTCTCTGGAAATGGCAATCACATAGTTATTTTTGTCCACAACAGATTCTTTATACATATTTGCAAAGTCAGCCGATTCCACAGCCACAATATCATCAAATAAAATAATACTGTCTGAAACACCCGCAAGTACGCTGCGCCAGGAATTTTCCAATACAGTTACCGTCGGCAGCGTAGTATAAATTTCTATCCCCTGAGGCCGGTTCGTCAAAATTTCTACCAGTGTTGTCTTTCCTATTCCGCTGTCACCCCGGATAACATTCATCCTTCTTTCAAATTCCCAGTCACATTTGTAAATGTCTGAATTAACCATTAATCTTATAGTACTCATTTACAAACTCCTTCCTAGAGTGCACCGTCTTTCCGGTTTCAATAATATAGGCTTCAAAAAACTCCGGGAATTTCATGCAGTGATGCAGCGTAATGGTAATGTCTTTTTTTTGCGCAATTTCTAATATATCCGGCACGCAGTTATCCCCGCATTTTGTTGCATAAATATTCGCCTGATCCAGAACTTCCATCAGAATAACCGCTTTACAGCCAGTAGAAAGCCGTTCCGGAGCCATGCCCCCAAATACTGGCGATTCTAAATATTCGTCTTTGACTGCGACTGTTTTATCTATATTGTAAATAATACGCTTAACAGATTCCCTGTTAAACCATTCCTTTTTCTTAAATAAATTAAAATAACTTGTAACCTGTACGATACAGTCCGGCTCTAAACCGGTAACATGTATGTTCAGCATCAGACCACCCCTATCCCCTGTATTATAAATTGAGCAGAAATGCGGCTCTGTGTCTGCAGAGTTTTCATTATTTCCAGTATTTTTTAACTTCTTCTTCTGACTTTTGTAATGAAAGGCTGAATTTTCCGGCTATACGCTGGATCGTATCCTCCAATGAACAATGAAACTCTTTATAGGTTTCAACAGAACCTTTGATTTCACCTTTTCTTTCACCCTCTCTTTCGCTGTCCATTTTCATTTCTTCAAGTGCCGTACACACATCAACCGCCTCCTGTACTTTCTGGTATCTCAATTTTCACTATTATAGCATCTTCTTTCCTGCGCTGCATCATTTTTTTCACTTTCAGCAACTCTTTTCAGAGCCTTCTTTAACCTGTCTGCCACAAACTCTGTCTCCTCCTCTTTCAGATATGGATGCATTGGCAGACATAAAACTGTCCTGCACAATTTCTCAGTTACCGGACAGTCCGCAAGTGAACTGTAAGTACCAGCGAACGCCCCCTGCCTGTGCAGAGGTTTTGCATAGTAAACCATTGCCGGAATGCCTGACTCTCTTAAATAACTGCGTACCTTTAGCCGGTCTGTTTGTTCCGGAAGCCTGACTGTATACTGGGCCCAGGAACTGTAATATCCTTTTGGTATTTCTGGAAGCACCAGTTCTTTGATTTCCTTTAGCTTTTCTGTATACCAGGCCGCTGCCTGGTTTATGCGTTCCAGTTCATATTCCCTGAATGCCTTTAACTTGGCCAGCAGGATGCCCGCCTGCAGCGTATCCAGCCGGCTATTCATTCCAAGACGTACATTGTCGTACTTATCATCCGCATTCTTCCCATGCACAGCGATCGACCTGCAAAGTCTGGCGGCCTCATCATCATCTGTAAATATGGCACCGCCGTCCCCATAACATCCAAGCGGCTTCGCCGGAAAGAAAGATGTAGCTGAAATATCCCCAAAAGAACAGGCCTTCTTTTCCCCGATTCTTCCGCCAAATCCCTGTGCACCATCTTCCAGCAGTAAAAGCCCGTATTTTTTACATATTTTCCTGATTGCTTCATAATCTGGCGCAAGTCCGAACAAATCAACTGCTATAACAGCTTTCGGATGATATTTTCCTTCCCTTTTTACCCGTTTTACTGCCTTTTCCAGGGAATCCGGGTCCATATTGTATGTATCAGGTCTTACATCTGTAAAAACCGGAACGGCTCCTAAAGCTGCCGGGCACTCTGCGCTTGAAAAAAAAGTGAAATCCGGTACAAATACCGCATCTCCCGGCCCGGTTTTATATGCCATCAGAGCAATGCTTATTGCATCCGTTCCGTTACCACAGCTGATGCAATGCCTGACTCCGGCATAAGCTGCCAGTTCCTTTTCCAAAATCCCGACCTTTTCCCCGGAACAAAAAAGAGCGGTAACAGGCCCGCTCTTTCATCACTTCCTCAAAATGTTTCTCCAGCTTTTTTGAATTTCCGGTTTTTCTTTTTCTGTCTTTGTCATAAACAGAAATTAATATATCATTTTCTGTCCGTTTTCTTCTTTCGCAGTTTTAACACGATCTTATGCTCATGTGCCGTGTCTTCCAGCAGTCCAGTATCTTTCGTTTTTCTTCCTGCTCTTTCTGATATTCCTGCGTACCGGTTTCTTCACGTTTTTTCAGATCTATTTTCTGATTGCGGTGTGTAATAAAAGAGATCTTCTCTTACAAAGTCTTTCATCCTTTTTCTCCAGCACATTCAGCTTTCTGCTTCTGTTTAGCGGCCCAGCAGTTTTTCTTCCCAGTCTCCTTTTGGAAACTCCGTTTCTTTCAGATACTTTTCTTCCAGCAGTATAACCTGTTCCATAGCTTCCTTCCCAGGAGCACCTATCGTAAGCCGCTTATTTACACAGGTCTTTAACGAAACTGCCTCATAAATATCTTCTTCAAACACCGGGCTGATATTCTTTAACTCCTCTAAGGACATTTCATCAATGGAAATATTCTTATCAATACAGTACAGCACGATTCTGCCGACAATGCCATGGGCATCCCGAAACGGCACGCCGTGGTTCACCAGATAATCCGCTGCATCCGTTGCATTCGTAAATCCAAGCGCTGCACTTGAGCGCATCCGGTCTTCCTGAAAACGGACTGTCGCAAGCATTCCCTGAAACAGAGCCAGGCATCCTTTTGCTGTATCAATCGCATCAAACGTAAGCTCTTTATCCTCCTGCATATCTTTGTTGTATGCCAGCGGAATCCCTTTCATCGTTGTAAGCAAAGATATGAGCGCACCGTACACACGCCCGGTCTTGCCGCGCACCAGTTCTGCGATATCCGGGTTTTTTTTCTGCGGCATAATGCTGCTGCCAGTGCTGTATGCATCATCGATTTCCACAAACTGGTATTCATTGGAATTCCAGATAATGATTTCCTCGCTAAAACGGCTTAAATGCATCATAACCGTCGACAGAGCAGATAAATACTCGATCACATAATCCCTGTCTGATACCCCGTCCATGCTGTTTAGCATCGGCCCGTAAAATCCAAGCGCCTGCGCCGTGTCTTCACGGTCCAGCGGATACGTTGTGCCTGCGAGAGCGCCGCTGCCGAGCGGACAGTAATTCATGCGCTCATAAATATCCCGCATTCTCATCCGGTCCCGTTTAAACATTTCAAAATAAGCTCCCATATGATGTGCCAGCGTCACAGGCTGTGCTTTCTGCAGGTGGGTAAACCCCGGCATAATTGTTTCCGTATGCGCCTTCATAATTTTTAAAATCGTTTCCAGCAAATCCCTGAGCAGCGCATCGGTACTGGCTACTTCCATTCTCACATACATCCGCATATCTAGTGCCACCTGGTCGTTCCTGCTTCTGCCAGTGTGCAGCTTTTTGCCGGTATCGGAAAGTCTTTGAATTAAAACCGCTTCTACAAAGCTGTGAACATCCTCATATTCCTCTGAGATTTCCAGTGTTCCAGCCTCTGTCTGTTCCAGTATGTTTTTCAGCTCAGCAACAATCTTTCCTGCCTCTTCTTCTGTCAGTATTCCCTGTTTTCCAAGCATGCTTACATGTGCTATGCTTCCTTCGATATCCTGCTTTAAAAATTTCTGGTCAAATGTAATGGACGCATTAAAATTATAGACAAGTTTGTCTGTTTCTTTTGTAAAACGTCCTCCCCATAACTGAGCCATGCGTGTATCCTCTCTTTCTAATTCTTTTAAACGTCTTTTGGGATTCCCGGCAAATGATATATCTGCACATACTTTCAGGCACTCTTTAGCGCATAGAAAAAATACACCCGCAGTAATTCTGGCGGTACATCCCATACTCTGCCGATAGCTGGGAAGACCGGAGATACCCGTTCTTTTTCTTAAAATCCGAACACAGATAATTCACTCCGTATTCTTCCGCAAGCCTTTCACCGGTTTCGTTCAGCTTTTTGGCATTTTTCATCGGGCTTATGGAAAGCGTCGTAGTAAAATAATCCAGCTTTAACCGCAGTGCATACTCTGCCGCCTCCCGAAGCCGCAGCTCGTAACAGGCAAAACAGCGTTCCCCGCCTTCCGGCAGATGCTCCATGCCCTCTGCCATCTGGTAAAAACGTTCTGTATCATATCTTCCTTCTATAAAAGAAGCCGGATATTTCATCGGAAATGTTTCTATAAAGCGCTGCTGTTCCCTGACCCGGCACTCGTATTCTTCTTTTGGATAGATATTCGGATTATAATATAACACTGTGATTTTAAAAAACTGCGATAAATATTCCAGCACATAGCTGCTGCATGGCGCACAGCAGCTATGCAGCAAAAGACCGGGCACTTCGCCCCGGCCTGTGTGCAAAAGAATGGTTTCTTCCAGTTCTTTCTGATAATTGCGCTGATTCATGATTCTTATTCCTCTCACGGTTTTTCACGCCGGGCTCTAAACCAAACGGCACAGCCGAACGTCTGGCTATGCCGTCGCCAGGCGGTATTTCTTTCAAAATCCACGCCTTAAATTTCTATTATTTTTACAGCTTCGAATATCCGAATCCGTTTACAACCGCTTCGATTTTTGTTCCTTTTTTGCAAAACGGACAGTCTGCTTTTGGAAACGCCTGATAGCCGATCACGTCATTTTCGTTAAACAGAGACTGCACTTTGATGTTATTTACTGTATTTACCGTACTAAAAATCGTTCCGATTCCTTCAATCAGTCCGCCATAATACTGAAGCCCTTCCAGGCTCTTTCGGATTGTTTCTCCTGTTGTTGTCGTAGCTAACAGCAGAATAATATGTTTGCCCGCAATCATATGCTTTGTATTATCACGGAAAATCATCTGGTTATCACGGCTTTGTTCCGGAGAAATCACATACACTGTTTTATGCATGTTTGTAGAGGAAATATGCTCCCTTTCAAATTCCTTTGCAAGAAATGCACCGATGACCTCTGTCCCGTCCATACATACTACCGTATCCACATAGCCGAGATGCCCGAATTTATGAGCCAGTATCTTCGCTGCCTCCTCTGCTTCTTTGATTCGTGCCCGGATGCCAGTCACATCCATATAAAAATTAATATGCGAATTGCTTGTGGCAAAATGTCCTGGAATTGCATGCAGTGCGAGAAGATTGCTTTCTTTTGAATAAAATTTTACTATACGCTGTTCCATACCTGTTCTCCTTTCTGAAACTGCTGTTTTTCGTCTTATTTATCTTAGCCCCTTTTTCCATATTTAGCAACCTAAATTTACAGGTACGGCTGTAAAACTGTAACAGGATGCAGACCTCACATCCTTCCGGTGCTTCCGATGCCTCCGCGGTCAGGGTTCCCAAGCTCATCCACTTCTTCAAAAACAATCCGCGGCTGATGCTTTTGTATGCGGAACTGGCAGATTCTGTCATTTATTTTAATCTGCGTATCCCGCAGTGCATATACCGGCATCATCCACACATCGTGATCGCCGCAGTAAGTCTCATCAATGATCCCCATATGATTTGTCTGGATAATTCCAAAGTTTTTAAACGTAGAACTCCTCGGCACAGATACTGCCTCGTATCCTCTGGGCAGCTGAATCGAAACCCCAAGGCTTATAAGGCGGAATTCCCCTTTTTTCAGTGTTACGTTCTCTGCGCTTCTTAAATCAATCCAGTCACTTTTTCCGTCTATATAATCCAGCTTTTGAATTTCACTCGAATGATATTTTATTTTCAGTGTTACCTGCTCCATATTACTCCTTTTTCATTTCAGCCCCGCTGCCTGTTCACACCCTTTGTATCTCTTGTGCCAATACGCAGTCTGTTTAACACGACCTTTGACTGTTCATAATCAGCCTCTGTCATTTCATCATTTTCACCCAGCAGATATATATGTGTCAGCTGGTCGTTTTCTGCCAGACGCATGCCGCGTACCCCGATTGCTGATTTTTTCTTTTCCGGTATGGATTCTGTCTCAATCCGCAGGAACATCCCTTTTTCCGACTGCATAATTACCGTGCTGCGGTCTTTCACATGCATGTCTGCCTGGGCAGCATCCGGCTGCGCACTGACTGCTGCCTGATTCGTACCCGCTGTACTGGCTGCTCCTCTGGAAATTTCCGCTGCTATACTTCTAGTACCTGGTTCTGTTCCAGATCCTGCAGTTCCTAAGCCGGTGTTCCCCGCTGCTCCAGATGCTCCGGTTCCTGGCAGTATGTCTGCTGCTCCAGATGCTCCGGTTCCTGAGCCAGTGTTCCCCGCTGCTCCAGATGCTCCGGTTCCTGACAGCGTGTCTGCTGCTCCAGATGCTCCGGTTCCAGGGGCAGTATCCCCCTCTGCTCCGGTTCCCGGCGAAGCATCCGCTGCTGCGCTTCCTGTAGCTGCCGCTGTTCCAGATGTGTTTCCAGTTACTCCGGTTCCCGGCGAAGCACCCGCAGCTGTTCCGGTTCCTGCAGAAGTATCCGCTGCTCCCTGGACAGTATCTGGATGTGTTTCCCCGTTATCCATCTGCCATCCAAGCGCCCTGACAAAGATGACTTTATCACCCTGGGCCAGCTTCGTAGCTGCAGTTGTACGTTTGGATACGTCAAATTCTTTTCCAGCTACCTTCTTAACCATGGCAGATGCCGTGCCAAACAAGACTTTGCGGCCCATAATGCTGCTTAAAGGAACCAGATATACGCATTCCTCCTGGCTGCTGTCATAGTTGCTGACATTATCAATCGGCTGGCCTTTATCGCGAAACCTGCCATATGGAAGGTCCAGGACTTTCATCATATGAAGCTGCCCTTTATCGGTAAAAATGCAGATGCGGTCTGTATTTTTACATAAAAAGACTTCTATACTTTCGCTGTCTGCCGCTTCTTTATTGCGTTCATACTGCGCTGCGTCAATTGTCCTTGCATAGTGAAAACGGTCAATAAGCACAGCCACATCTTTTTCTTCAATCTGTTTTTCTACATACACCGTCTGCGCAATGTTATCAATCGTCGTGCGTCTCGGCCTGGCATATTCTTTTTTGAACGCTTTGAGCTCTTTAATAATCACCTTTTTCATCGATTCACGGTTCGAAAGAATGTCGTCATATAATGCAATCTTTTTTAACGTCTCTTCATGTTCTTTTATAAGAGCTTCTATTTCAAGGCCGATTAAGCGGTACAGCCGCATTTCTAAAATCGCCTCGGCCTGGCGCTGTGTAAAGTTCAGCTGCGCAGCCTGTTTTTTGGACTTTTCCGTGCGGAACTTAATAGTTCCGGTATCCCCGTTCATCAGACAGTTTTTAGCTTCTTTGACATTTTTACTGCCCCTTAAAATTTCAATAATCAGGTCAATGACATCACAGGCCCGGATGAGTCCTTCCTGGATTTCTTTCTTTTCCTGTTCTTTTCTAAGAAGCGTTGTATATTTTCTTGTGGCAAGCTCGTACTGAAACTTCACATGATGGCGGATCATCGGTACGATGCCCATAGTTTCCGGTTTTCCGTCTGCCACTGACAGCATATTGACGCCAAAAGTGTCTTCCAGTTTTGTCTTGCTGTATAACAGACTGCACAGGTTGTCCGTATCTGCCCCGCGCCTTAGCTCTAACACAATACGGATGCCTTCTTTGGAAGACTGGTTTGAAATATCCACGATATCGTTTGTTTTCTTTGTTTCCACAAGAGCAAACACGTCGTTTAAAAATTTGCCAATATTTGCGCCAATCATCGTATACGGGATTTCTGTAATGACAAGACGGTCTCTGCCAGCCTTTCCCTTTTCGACAGTCACCCTGCCCCGGACTTTGATTTTTCCCATTCCGGTCGCATAAATGGACAGCAGGTCATCCTGATTGGTCACAATGCCGCCAGTCGGAAAATCGGGTCCTTTGATGTACTCCATCATCTGCGCTGTATTGATTTCCGGATTTTTCATATAGGCAGTCACACCGTCGATGACTTCGCCAAAGTTGTGCGGCGGGATGCTTGTGGCCATGCCTACTGCAATGCCTTCTGCGCCGTTAATCAGAATATTCGGCACTTTTACAGGAAGAACGCCTGGTTCTTTGTCTGTTTCATCAAAATTCGGAACAAAGTCCACCACATCCTTATCCAGGTCGGCCAGATATGCCTCCTGGGTGATTTTCTCAAGCCTGGCTTCTGTATAACGCATCGCTGCCGCCCCGTCGCCTTCTATAGAGCCAAAATTTCCGTGCCCGTCCACAAGCGGCAGTCCTTTTTTAAAATCCTGCGCCATTACAACCAGCGCTTCATAAATCGAGCTGTCACCATGCGGGTGGTATTTACCCATGGTATCTCCTACGATACGCGCACATTTCCGGTATGGCCTGTCATGGCGGATGCCAAGCTCATACATATCGTAAAGTGTTCTGCGCTGTACCGGTTTTAACCCGTCACGGATATCCGGCAGAGCTCTTGCGATAATTACACTCATGGCATAATCGATATAAGATTTCTGCATGACTTCAGAATATTCCGTTCGAATCAGGCGCTCATCGTCATCCTGCATTTAAAATCCCTCCTCTCATTTTATTTTTTCTAGATATCCAGCTCTGCATCCTGTGCATGCTCGTAAATAAATGCCCTGCGCGGCGGCACATCGTTGCCCATCAGCATTTCTGTCACTTCAGACGCCATGCGCCCGTCTTCGATTTCTACCTTTTTTAACATCCTTGTCTGCGGGTCAAGCGTCGTTTCCCAGAGCTGGTCTGCATCCATTTCTCCAAGGCCTTTGTACCTTTGCAGCGTAAACGGCCCTTTGTGCCTTTTCCTGTATTTTTTTAAAGCCTCTTCGTCATACAGATACTCTTCCTCGCCTTTGCCAGGGATTGCCTTATATAAAGGCGGCATAGCGATATATACGTGTCCCTCAAATATAAGCTCCGGCATAAAACGGTAAAACAGGGTCAGAAGCAGCGTGGAAATATGTGCACCGTCCACATCCGCATCTGCCATAATAATAATTTTATCATATCTTAGCTTTTTAATATCGAAATCATTCCCAAATCCTTCTGAAAAGCCGCACCCGAATGCATTGATCATCGTTTTAATCTCTGCATTTGCCAGCACCTTATCAATGCTTGCTTTTTCCACATTTAAAATCTTGCCGCGGATTGGCATAATCGCCTGATACATGCGGTTTCTGGCCATCTTTGCAGAACCGCCGGCAGAATCTCCCTCCACAATAAAAATCTCGCATTTTTCTGCTTCCCTGGATTCGCAGTTCGCCAGCTTGCCATTCGAATCAAAAGAAAACTTCTGTTTCGCCAGCAGGTTCGTCTTGGCCTTTTCTTCCGTCTTCCGGATTTTTGCCGCCTTCTCCGCACAGCTTATGACCGCTTTTAATGATTCCAGATTTCTGTCAAAATAAAGCTGTATTTCCTCGCTCGCTATTTTTGCTACTGCACGTGAAGCATCCTGATTGTCCAGTTTTGTTTTTGTCTGCCCTTCAAACCGCGGGTCCGGATGCTTAAGCGATACCACTGCCGTCATTCCGTTTCGTACATCGGTACCGGTAAAGTTTGCATCTTTTTCTTTTAAAATACCAAGCTCTCTTGCATACTGATTGATCACCGTCGTAAATATTGTCTTAAATCCGGTAATATGCGTTCCGCCTTCTGCATTATAAATATTATTGCAAAATCCCATGATATTTTCATGAAACTCGTTTGTATACTGAAAGGCTGTTTCGACCGTAATCCCGTCCGCTTCTCCTTTAAAATATACGACATCGTGAATCGTTTCGCTTTTGCGGTTTAAATCTTTTACAAACCCGATAATCCCGTCAGGTTCATGATATTCAATATGTTCCGTTACCTCTCCTCTGCGGTCTTCATAAATAATTGTAAGGGCCGGATTTAAATAAGCCGTTTCATGCATCCGGCTTTTTACATCGTCTTCTTTAAATCTCGTCTTTTCAAATATTTCAGGATCTGGCAGAAAATTAATTTTTGTACCTGTTTTTTTCGTCTTCCCTGTTTTTGGCAGCAGGCCTGCTTCTAATTCCACTACCGGGTTTCCTCTCTCATAGCGGTCATGGTGAACCCAGCCTTCCCTGCTTATTTCCACATCCATATACACAGACAGCGCATTCACCACCGAAGAACCTACTCCGTGCAGCCCGCCGCTGGTCTTATAAACTGTATTGTCAAATTTACCTCCTGCATGCAGGGTCGAGAATACAACACGCGCTGCCGATACGCCCTTTTGGTGCATCCCGACCGGAATTCCGCGGCCATTATCTTCCACTGTGCAGGACCCGTCCGCTTCCAGCGTTACATAAACCGTATCGCATGCGCCCGCCAGATGTTCGTCAACTGAATTGTCTACAATTTCGTATATTAAATGGTTCAGCCCTTTTCTGGACACGCTTCCAATATACATCCCCGGCCTTTTGCGGACAGCTTCTAAACCTTCCAGTATGGAAATACTGCCCTCATCATATACTTCTTTTTTTGCCATTTTCATACCTCATTTGCTGTCGGTTAAATCAAACATGCTATAGTATAACACAAATTTATAAAAAATGTAAAGAATCTAATGAATTTTTCCGAATGTATGTTCGTTTCTGCATCCTTGGATAGAAATCTGTGACTTTGTCATTACATAAAAAGGCTGTTTCGTGTATACTATGAATAAAGAAAAGAAATGGTACGATTACCTTTGGATTTTTTCACTGTCTTATTTAATCCTTGGTTTTTTCAACATCTTTTTTGCCTGGCTCGGCCTGTTATGTTTTTTCATCCCGCTTATCATAGCCATTGCAAAAGGAAACAAGGGCTACTGCAATAAGTACTGCGGCAGAGGACAGCTGTTCTCCCTGATCGGAGGCAGATTCGGGCTTTCCCGCAAAAAGGATATCCCAGAATGGATGAAATCAGGCTGGTTCCGCTATGGATTTCTGATTTTCTTTTTTATCATGTTCTTTCAAATGCTCTGGAATACATATCTCGTATTCGCCGGGACAAAAGATCTGAACATGACAGTTACCCTGCTGTGGACATTCCGGCTTCCGTGGCACTGGGCTTATCATGGCACTTTGTTTTCTGACGGCACGGCCCAGTTTGCCTTCGGCTTTTACAGCGTCATGCTCACATCCACCGTGCTTGGATTTGTTACTATGATATTGTTTAAACCCCGCTCATGGTGTGTATACTGCCCTATGGGAACTATGACGCAGCTGATTTGCAAGGCTGAACATGCGGGTTCCCGGCGCTGATGTTTATACAGCCGGATGTGCTGGCTGCCTATAGCATATTTTTAGTTCACAGTGTCAGCTGGCGCAGCCGGTTTTTATCAAGAATTCTAATGCCACCGCGGGAAACTTCTACAATTCCCTCTTTTGCAAAGTACTTCAGCATTCTTGATACCACTTCCCGGGCAGACCCCATATAACGGGCAATCTGCCCCTGGGTCAGCAAAATTGTATCGCTGCCAGTCCTTGCTGATTTGTCAGAAAGAAAAATAGCCAGCTGCTTATCCATGCTCATAAACAAAATCTGCTTCATAATCCACATCTCACTTGCACCTCAGACACCATCTGAACCCGCTATGGTCTGCGATACAAAGGCAGGATACTGGCATAACTGTATCAGACCATTTTCGTGAGGTCACGAAAATGGTTGAACTGGGCAGCAGAGCAAAAAGGAACGTAAAAGATTACATGCCAAAAAACTGGAAAGACGCGTGAAATCATAAGAAAAGAAAATCGCTGCACAGGCAGGAAAACTGCCAGAAGATTTCACGGAGGACGAACAGGAGGGCTAACTTATCACAACAAAAAAGGCTTCGGATGCTGAAATTTTTGCAGACCCTCCGTGATGAACATAAAGACGATGATGATATGTTGATTGCACTGGGTGAAATAGAAAGTGAACTGAATGCAAAAAAATACGGCCTCGTATGGGATCAGCATGAGGATGAGTAACTCCCTTTGATATAATTGAAGCAATGTTTTTTGTCAGTGTCTTTGTCCGCTATGGGCCTGTCCCAGAACCTCGTCCCGTTTTCGAATACCCCAGGCAAACAGCAAGACTTGCCGGCACAGGTCCTGAGCTTTTAAAAATTTTTTTGTTTGCATAAAAAAACAATTTCATGTATTTATATGTGCTAATATTAAAATGAAAAGATGCTGTTACATATGCATGAGAAAGCCGCATCATCGAAGCCGTCTTATTCCAATCGTGCGTCTTCCATGCATGCTGCAAAAGAAAGGAGTTATATAAAATGTTTGCAAACTTGAAAGTCCGGACCAAATTAATTATTCTGACTGCTGCAGCAGCCATATCCATGCTGATTATGGGTATCATAAACATAAACGGCATGGATCAGTCATATCAGCAGTCAGTATCCAGCATAAAGGATCTGCTCTACGACGATTACGACTCGCAGATTAAAGGCCAGGTCGAAAATGTCATCACATTGTTAGAAGAAGAATACGAAAAATTTCAAAGCGGACTATGCAGTGAAGAAGAAGCAAAAAAGGCAGCTGCAGATATTGTCAGGGAACTCCGTTATGGAGAAAGCGGATATTTCTGGATTGATACTTATGAAGGGGATAATATTGTCCTGCTTGGCGAAGAAACAGAAGGAACGAACCGCCTGGGCACAAAAGACAGTCACGGTAAAGAGATGATCAAAGAAATCATTCAAAACGGCCAGCAGGAAGACGGCGGATACACGGAATATTACTATCCGAAAGAAGGCGGCAGCGAAAGCTATCTGAAAAGGGCCTACAGCAAAGCCTTTGCTCCATGGCAGTGGGTTGTAGGCACCGGCAGTTATATCGATGAACTGGAAGAACATGCTGTACAAAGCAATGCAGATATAAAACAGCTGTTCAGCCGCACCAGGCAGCTCGGCACCATGTCAATGGCTGTATCACTGCTGCTGATGATTGTTATCGCACTTTTAATCGTAACCGACATTACAAAATCATTAAAAGCTGCTGCCCAGGAATTAAACAGCATGGCAGCAGGGGATTACACAAAAGATTATATGAAAAAATTTCAGACACGAAAAGATGATTTCGGCCAGCTTGCCAGATGCATCCGTGACATGAAATCTGCCACTGCAAACCTGATCTGGCATGTACAGCAGGAATCTGAAGTAATCAGCCAGGCAGCCGGTATCGCAAATGAATCTGTCGCAAAACTAAATGATGATATTTCCAGCGTATCTGCCGCTGCCGAAGAACTCTCAGCAAGCATGGAAGAAACGGCTGCCACCACTACTATGGCAAATGAATCCTCCAGCGAAATCCATTCTTCTGTCCAGCACATCGCCCGCCGTTCCCAGGACGGAGCCCGGGGAGCAGCTGAAATCAAAGGCCGCGCCGGAGAAACAAATGTGAAAATTAAAAATGCGCAGCACAAAGCCGCCCAGCTGAAAAAAGAAATCCAGAAAGATTTGGAAACCGCCCTGGAAAATGCAAAAGTGATCGACCAGATTTATGAATTATCCAGTGTCATTATGAACGTCGTTTCCCAGACAAACCTGCTGTCGTTAAACGCCTCAATCGAAGCGGCAAGAGCCGGAGCGGCAGGCAAAGGCTTCGCTGTCGTGGCAGATGAAATCGGCACACTTGCCGAACAGTCCAGGCAGACTGTCATCCAGATACAGGAAGTGACTCAGGAAGTGACTCAGGCTGTAGAAAACCTTTCTTCCAACGCACGCAAGCTGCTGGAATTTGTCGTTCACGACGTAACATCTGATTACGAAGGCTTTTTAACCATCGGCGAACAGTATGATAAAGACGGCTCTTCCGTCGATGTATTAATGAGTGAATTCAGCACGATTGCACAGGAACTGTCTGGCAGTATGGAAAATATTAAAAACTCTATAGACGATATTTCCAGGGCTGCAGAAGAAGGCGCTGAAGGTACTACAGAAATTGCACAGCGCTCCTGCGTCATTGCACAGGAATCAGAAGACGTATTGGGACAGGTTATGAAAACAAAGCAAAGTTCTGAGACACTGAAAGCAGAAATCGGAAAGTTCCATGTAAACCAGACAGCAGAATAACTTAAAAAATACAGTTTACTGCCAGTATGCTTTGGATTTTTGCCTGTACATACGCATTTACGACCATGGGCTGTCACACCAGGAAAACTGATACAAGTTGTAGTTCGTTACTGTATATGTTTTGCTAAGTGCGGCAGCCCCTTTATGATCTTAGAAAATTCTATTTACAATTATATCTGTTGTCTGCCTGGCAGCACTTTCTTTATACCTGTGTTACGCTTTCCATAAGCCATGCAGATTACAATAAGCATATACTGCTTCGACTTCATCCCCTTCACAGAGTGCAAAGCATACTTCAGGCTTGTCCCCGGCATGCAGTACTTTGCGCTGATTACCCTGTTTTGTCTGCAGTGAAACCCATTCAATACTGTGTTCCGGCATCATCGGATGTTCCACAGAGCCTACATTTACTTTTACCAGGTTTCCTTCTACAGTATAAGAAGGAACATGTTTTTCAACCGCAGCATCCACAGTACCCGGAATAATTTCTTTCATCTTCTGTCCGCAGCACATAACCGGAACCCCTGCATCCTTTACCATTGCAATAATATTGCCGCAGTGTTCACAAATAAAAAATTTTTGTTCCATGTCCTTTTCCTCTCTTTCTTAGCTGCTGACTGCAGCTTTTTCCTATCATAACCCTGCCGGCTGCAAAATGCAAGTACTACTTTATTAAAAAATCATTTTTACAGCTGATTTCAGGCTGAAAGTTTCCTCCTCTTTAAAACCTGTCCTCTCTGAATCCTGAAATCTGATGATTTATTCCTGTTTTGCAAAAAGGATACACTCTCCGGTACGGTGGTAATAGGCAGCCAGCTCTTCCAGACGTTTTCTGTCTGTATCACAGAATTCAGCCAGACAGTCCATGCACATATAGTTCACTGCTGCACGGTATATCAGTTTCCGGTGCAGCGCAATTTCATCCCCGCTCAGCTGCGCCCCGCATTCCATGCACAAATGCCGCATTACAAAGCACTCCCGGTAATTTTGCAGCGGTAAACTGCACAGCCATGTGCTGGAAGGGTCGGAAGGATGATTTCCCTGCAGATTCCAAGGCTCTGATGCGCTATGCAGTCATAAACATCCATGCCCTGCCCCGCGGCTGACGAAAGCCCGATATCCCATAACGTCAGCGATACATCCTGAGCCGTATCGCTAAAGTTAAAAAATCCTATAGCATAATCACCGCCGTATAAAGGCCTCACCAGCACAAAGGCATCCGGGTTCTGATAACATTCCAAACGGTACGGTGCGCGGCATTCTGTATCCTGATTAATCGCAATCAAATCAGGATTTGTCAGTATTTCCTTTGTCCTGCTGTTCATGGAACGGATATCGCAGCCGATGATCAGCGGAGAATTCATCATTGCCCAGAGTGCAAAATGTGTCTGGTACTCTGTATCGCTGCACCCTCCCATACATGCTTCCGGATTCATACCCTTGCCATACATTCCAGTTACAAGCATGTCCATATCGTTAAAACAGCCCATGCCGCCATATGGCTGTTTATCCATCTGTGAAAGGGCAATGGTTTCTATAGAATTCCAGCAGTCCTGGATATCAATCGTAGAACGGAACGTGTGAGCGCCGGCTGAGCGTATCCACTGATATACATCTTCCGTTCCCCACTGGCATGCAGCATACACAATATCCCTGCCACAGTTACGCAGAGCTGCCCCCATGCGCCGGTATAACACTGAAGAAGGTATGGAGAGAGGCTTTAAGCAGTTATCATATTTCAGGTAATCCACTCCCCATGCAGCAAACTGAGCCGCATCGTCAAATTCGTGTTCCAGGCTGCCAGGATATCTCGCACACGTAAGCGCCCCGCTGCAGGAATACAGACCGAATTTCAGTCCTTTGGAATGTACATAATCAATGACTGGCTCAAGACCGTCCGGAAATGCATCCGGATCAGGAACCAGATGTCCTTTCCTGTCACGTTCCCTGGCAGACCAGCCGTCATCAATAATAATATACTGGTATCCGGCCTCTGACAGTCCTTCCCTGACAAATGCATCCGCAATCTGGCAGACCAGTTCCCCGCTCGGGTGCTTAAAAAAAGTATTCCAGGAATTCCAACCCATAGGCGGAGTGCTGGCTATTGAATGCTCATTCATATCTGAAACCTCCTGTCTGTTTTTAATAAATAAAGGAAAAAGTGTCTCTGCCAGGCGTCCGGGTAATCTATACCTTCCGGCAAATTACACAACTATGTGAATTTTTCAAACACGCTCTAGGAACTGCCGCTGTTTTTTATCCTGTATTCTGTCGGCGTAACCCCGAATACTTTCTTAAACATACGGGCAAAGGACATCTGGTTCTGGTATCCGGCCCTGGCTGCCACTTCCTGTATCGGAAGCCCTGTATCTGAAAGAAGCTCACAGCTTTTATTCAGCCGGTACTGCCTGATATATTCCTGCGGTGAAACGCCTATTTTTTTGCGAAAAACAGTTGCAAAATAAGACCTGTTAAATCCTATAAAATTCACAACATCGCTGACAGTAATCGTTGCATAATTATAATGAATAAAATCAACTGCCCGGCTCACATAAATATCTTCGGAATACTCATAAAACCGGCTGCGGTCAGGGCATGAAGATTCCGTAGCTTCTAATGCCAGCGCCAGAAATTCCATAAGTATCCCCTTTCTGCGCAGACCGCTGATACGATTCATTTCAGGATACTGATGCATGCGGCTGACCAGCTCATAAAACCTGTCTGGCTCAGCATCACTGTCAAGACAGTAAACACCGTCTGTAAACCCAGTCTCCTCTGAAATCC
This sequence comes from uncultured Eubacterium sp., assembly GCA_910580075.1. GTDB lineage: Bacteria > Bacillota > Clostridia > Lachnospirales > Lachnospiraceae > Eubacterium_J. The sequence goes on from CAJTVR010000001.1 coordinate 126,378, forward strand.
GCTTCGCCTCCGCCCCATTATAAGTAACCCAGCAATAGTCCCAGGGATTTTTTTTATCCGCTATATACTGGCATTTTTCATTGTGTTTCAGAAGAAAAAGCTGGCCTGCATGCGGATAAAACGTTTTTTCTCCGGCATATAGAATGCCCGTTCCAGACCGGACAGCATGCAGATGATAACAGTCTCTGACATATATGCCGCTGTCCGCGCCCGGATCACATTTTTCCATTCCGCATGCTGCCAGGCTGAGATCTCCCGGCTGGTCATGATCATACTCCAGACAGCGGTAATGACGGTTTCGTTTTGCAGTATCCTGATATTTCATACATCATTCCTCCTATTTGAAAATGCTTGTAAATAATTTACTGCTGTTTTCTAAACCTGTCTGTATGATACCACAGATGCCGGCTTTTTAGGAGAAATTCTGGATGTTAACTGCATAACTGTTTCGTCTGCCAGATACCGCATTCCGTTCAAACAGCTGTGCCAGATTTATAACATGATATTGAAACGGCTGCGTTATTATTCTTCTGCCAGTATCTCATTCATCTGTCCGGCAACAGAAGTGCAGACATCAGTCATCGTTTCCGGATCCTTCCAGGCATTCACTAAATCTGTAGTAAACATTCCTTCCCACCGGGTCGTATAACGTGAATATGGATGCTGTATTAATACCCCGCTCTCTTCCACAGATAAAAACGGCGTCAGATCCATACCCTCAAAAGCACTTGTAAATGCATCGGAACAGCCTTTATAAGCTGACATCGTTACACCCAGCTCTGCCTGGCGCATCTGTCCTTCTTTAGAACAGAAAGCAGCAGCAAGGTCATAAGCAGCCTGAGGATCTTTTGTATTTTTAGCAGCTGCCCAGCCCAGTCCATTATATAGTGACACACGCTCGCCTTCGTCACAGACATCATTGCCATTAGCATCATAATAAGGAATCTGAGCCCATGCATAGTCAGATGCGTTTTCTGCCGTATAGAAAGTATTCACCATCCAGGAACCCTGCAGCATCATGCCGACCAGCCCGCTTTGGAACAAAAGATCCGGGTCAGTATCCGACATAATATCCTGCGCAGGCATAGACGGGAAAAGTTCGTCTGCCAGCCAGTTCATAGCCTTTAAAGTATTCTCATTGTCCATTCCCGACTTCTTTTTATCATCACTGATGATTTCGCCTCCAAAACCATAGATTAAATTGTACCATCCATCCTGTCCGTCATTTGTATTCATAGCAGTACCATAAACTCCGTCCGCAGCTCCTTTCTCTGTAATCTCTGCAGCCGCAGCAGCATAGTCATCCCAGTCCCACTCATCCGTAGGAACATCAACGTCATACTTCTCAAAAATAGCTTTGTTATATAAAAGAGCAATTGTATCGTGGTCTTTTGGAAGCGCAAACTGGGAACCGTTCATGCTGTAAATATCTGTAATGCCTTCATAATAATTAGATAAGTCTATATTTTCATCGGCAGCAATATAATCGTCCATATTCAGCAGCATATCAGCAGCCATATATTTTTCAGCCTCATTAATATGCATCCAGAATAAATCCGGCATTTCCCCGCCTGAAGCGCCAGCCTCTAACAGCGTCCAGTACTCATTCCATGTAATAACATTGATCCTGACTTTAACTCCTGATGTTTCCGACCATTCATCTGCAATCTCCTGCAGTCCGTTCAGCTGGTTATTATCCCAGATATTGACTGTCAGCTCGCTTACAGAGTAGCCTCCGCCTTCCTGCTCATCCTGTGTCTGTGCATCAGTGCTGCTGCCTGCACCATCCCCGGATCCGCCTGCCTTCTGTGAGCCTGCATTGCCGCCACAGGCTGTCAGAGAAACCATAAGGGCCATGCCTGCCAGTAATGCTGTTATTTTTTTTCGTTTCATGCAATTGTCCTCCCTCAGATACTGATATTTTTCCTGCTTTTGATGTTTTAACTTCTTTTCTGAACCGGCCGCTTCATTGATTGAATCTAATCAGATTATAGCATGATATAAAAATAAGCATATAGCTGGCTGTTTGCTGGATATAGCAAAATGTTAGCTGGAGCATGTCTGAAAATCATTTTAACCGGAAAGGCTGTTTACCGGACATCTTTTACACAAAATAGCAGGGAAATAACCGGAAATCTCCGTTATCTCCCTGCCATATAATATACCTTTATCGAAAGCCGTTATATTTCATCACAAGACCCGTCTGTGCCTCAAACTAATCCTGAAATCCAGCCTGTTCTGTATCAAGACCTGTCTGTGCTCAAGCTCTTCCCTGAACCCAGCCTATTCTGTAACCAGCTCTACTTCAACCGGAATCTCTTTTTCCACACTTTCACCGGCCATCAGTTTCAAAGCGGTCTCTACTGCTGTCGCACCCATCAGGTCTGGCTTCTGAGCTACTGTTGCTGCCATTCTGCCTTCAGCCACTGCTGCCAGGGCATCATCTGTAGCATCAAATCCAACTACAAGAATGTCTTTATTTCCAATAGCTTCTACTGCACCGAGCGCCATTTCATCGTTATGTGCAAATACACCCTGGATATCAGGATTTGCCTGAAGCATATTTTCCATAACTGTCATGCCTTCCGAGCGGTTAAAGTTTGCAGTCTGGCTGGATACTACATCCAGTTTTTCATCTGCTACATTATGGAATCCTTCTCCGCGGTCAATCGTTGCACTTGCACCGGATACCCCCTGAAGCTCTGCTGTTTTTGCATTTTCGCCAATCAGTTCTGCTAAATATTCTGTCGCTGCTTCTGCTCCTGCTACGTTGTCAGAAGCAATTGCACAGTCTACATCTACGCCGTTTACGACACGGTCAACAGATACAACTTTGATTCCTTTTTCCACTGCATCTTTCACCGCCGGAGCTACCGCATCGGAATCCACCGGATTTACAATCAGAACACTTATATTTCTGGAAATCAGGTCTTCGATATCACTTGTCTGCTTGGCAGCATCATCGCCTGCATCTACAACAATCAGTTCTGCATCACTTTCTTTGGCCGCATCTTTCGCGCCTTCGCTTAATGTAACAAAAAACGGATTGTTCAGCGTAGAAACTGACAGGCCGATTGAGCCGCTTCCTGTGCCGCCGTCCTCGCTGCCGCCTCCGTTATCCGAAGACTCTTTCTGGTCTTTTGAGCCGCCGCCCTCGCCGTCTACCGACACTGCGCTGCAGGCTGCCATAGAAAACATCATAACGGATGCAAATAAAACTGCTGCTAATTTTTTGATCTTCATAGTAAAATTCTCCTTTTCCTTGATAAATTCTGCATTTTTTATTCTTCAGATTCCGGCAGCAGGCTGGCATGCCCTAAACTGCCGTTTTCTGCATTAAATTTTACCCTGCCAGACTGGCTTTTCTGTGCACTGCTGTTTCTGAATGACTGCCGTTTCCGGTCTGACATTGCCGTTTCTGCCTGGCATTACCGTTTCCGGTCCGACATTACCGCAATTAAAATTACAATTCCTTTTACTACGTCCTGATAGTAGGAAGTAACACCCAGGATATTCAGACCGTTATTTAATACTGCAATAATCAAAACGCCTACAAATGTTTTCCAGATTCTGCCGCGTCCGCCGTTCATGCTTGTGCCGCCAAGTGCAACAGCTGCGATCGCGTCCAGTTCATAGCCGTCGCCAAGTGTCGGCTGTGCCGAACCGAGGCGGGACAGAAGAATCAGGCCGGATACTGCTGCCATGCACCCGGATATTGCATAAGCTGCTATCTTGGTCAGATCAATGTTTACACCTGCAAGTTTTGCAGATTTCCAGTTGCTTCCTGTTGCATAAATCCTGCGTCCAAATGTCGTCTTCTCCAGTACGAATACAAAGAGTGCAAAGATCGCAAGGAACAGGATAACCGGAACAGGAATGCCGAAAATGTTTCCTTTACCGATTAATTTTAAGAAAAAGCTGTCCCCCAGATTTGAAATCGGCCTGCCTTCCATAAAAATCATCGTAATGCCTCTGTAAACGGTCATTGTAATCAGTGTTGCAATAAACGGCTGCAGGCGTCCCTTTGTAACGAGCAGTCCGCTTAATAAACCAAATCCTG
>CAJTVR010000001.1:130447-135081 GCA_910580075.1 uncultured Eubacterium sp.
GTACCAATCACAATGGCTAAAAGCATTGCCAGGCCGACCGGCATACCGTTTGAGATAAAACTTGCACAAAACGCTGTCGTCAGGGCAAGTACCGATCCTACAGAAAGATCTATACCGCCAGTCAGTATGACACAGGTCATGCCGAATGCAATAAAGCCGTTAATGGACGACTGCCGCAGCAGTGATAAAAAGTTGCTGACTGTCCGAAATTCCGGACTGATGATACTGATCATCAAAGCCAGAAGGACAAGTGCGATTAATGCGCCTAATTCCTGAATATAACTTCCTGCCTTTTTGCTATTCATGTAATTCCCCTCCCGTTGCGAGTATCATTATATTTTCCTGGTCCGCAGTATCCTTATGCAGAATGCCTCTGACATGCCCTTCCCTTACGACCATAATCCGGTCTGACATGCCGAGCACTTCCGGAAGTTCGGATGACACCATAATGATAGCCACGCCTTTTTCTGCAAGTTCATTGATGATGCTGTAAATCTCTTTTTTCGCACCGATATCTACACCCCTGGTCGGTTCATCCAGAATCAGTACTTTCGGATTCGTGTAAATCCATTTCGCAAATACGACTTTCTGCTGATTGCCGCCGCTTAGGTTATTGCATTCATGCTGCGGGCCGAAACATTTGATATGCAGCTCGCTGATGCCTCGTTTTACCAGCTCGTCTTCGGATTCTTTATTCAGCACGCCGCCTTTGGAAATCCGTCCGAGATTGGCTATCGAAATATTTTTCTGAATGCTTTCTTCGAGCATCAGCCCTTCCACTTTGCGGTCTTCTGTAATAAAACCGATACCGTTTTTCATCGCTTCCTGCGGATTCCGGTTCTGGATTTTCTGTCCGTTTAAGTAAATCTCTCCTGTCACATGCGGCATATTGCCAAATATAGCCTGCATGATTTCAGTTCTGCCAGCACCCATCAGCCCTGAGACCCCGAGCACTTCCCCAGCATGCACCTGAAATGACACATCTTCAAACAAGCCCGGACAGGTCAGTCCTTTTACTTCAAACGCCACGCTGCCGATTTTTGCCCTGCGTGCCGGATAACGCTCCCCTATTTCGCGGCCGATCATCATCTTTACCACGTCGTTCATATCCGTCTCGCTGATTTTTTTCGTTCCGATATAAGATCCGTCCCTTAAAATCGTAATCCTGTCGCAGAGTTCAAAAATTTCCTCCATGCGGTGTGAAATATAGACAATGGACACGCCCTTTTTCTTAAGCGAATTAATGACCTGAAACAGCACTGTTGTCTCGCTCTGGGTAAGAGCGGCTGTAGGCTCATCCATGATAATGACTTTGGCATCCACCATCAGTGCTTTGGCAATTTCAATCATCTGCTGCTGTCCTACTGAAAGCTCATTCATCCTCTGCCCCGGATCAATGTTTACGCCTAGCCGGTCTAAAATCTTTTTCACTTCTGCGCGCATTGCCTTTTTATCACAGACACCAAATGCTTTTTTAATCTCTTTGCCCAGAAACATGTTTTCTTCCACAGTCAGGTCAAACAGCACATTCAGTTCCTGATGAATAAATACGATACCGGCCTTTTCCGCTTCCTGCGGATTTTTGTAACATACTTCCTGGCCGTCTACCGTGACTGTACCGGCATCTTTCGTATATACGCCCGTCAGTATTTTCATCAGTGTGGATTTTCCGGCACCGTTTTCTCCCATCAGCGCATGCGTCTCCCCATGGTCCAGCAGAAATCCTGCGCTCTTTAACACGGCGTTTCCCCCGAACGACTTGTCGATTCCATGCATTTTAATCTGCATACCCCTTCCCCCTTTCTCCTAAAAAATGCAGCCGGACTGCAGGATAATATTTGCATAAGGCGTTGTCTCGCCTGTGCGGATCACCGCTCTGCAGTTTTTCGTCATATCTTTTAATTTTACATGCGGCACATATTCTGTCTGGATTTTGAAACCGGTTTCACAAGGCGCATAAAGATCTGCAAGCAGCCGGTAAATTTCCTCCTCCATCTGCGGATTCTTCTCTTTGATTTCCTCCGCCAGATAAATTTTTTCAATCTTCATATCTTTGGCAACCTCAGAAAGCACCTCCAGAAAGGAAGGAACACCGAAGCGGACTGCCAGATCAATCCGCTCTGTTTCTTCCGGTACCGGAAGGCCGCAGTCGCCGATACATATCTGATCCGTGTGCCCCATATATGATAGCACTCTGGATATTTCACTGTTTAATATTCCGTGTCTTTTCATATTTACTGTCCCAGCTCCTTTTCCGCTTCCATTGCCGCCTGTACGCCTGGCAGTTCCTTCTCTACTTCTGCTGCCGACGGCATACCAGCCTGCGCCCCGAATTTTTCTGTAGAAAGGCTTGCCGCTGTATTCGCATACAAAAGAGCTGATTTCAAATCGTCGCCTGCAGCTCTTCTGACACAGAATGCACCGTTTAGCGTATCGCCTGCGCCTGTTGTGTCTGCTACCTTTGCCGGTCTTGCCGGAACATGCAGGATTTCTCCTGATTTCAGACAGGAAGACACCCCTTTCGACCCCTGTGTAATAATCAGTTTTTCCGGATACTGCCTTAAAAGCTCTTCCGTAGACTTTCCTTCCCCAAAAATCAGCACTGCTTCATGCTCATTCGGTGTTAAGTAAGTCACTTTTTCAATGATATCCATCGGTACTTCCGCTGCCGGAGCCGGATTTAACACTGCCTCAATTCCTTTTTGTGCACAAAAGTCTATTACATAAGATATTGTATCTAATGGTATTTCATGCTGAAGCACAACCATATCATACTCTGCAAGGTATGGTTTGATTTCGTCTATGTATGCCCGGTCAGCTTTGCCGTTTGCCCCTGGAACCACGACAATTGTATTGTCATTCTCCGCTACCGTTATCATTGCGATTCCGGTCGGTGTGTCTTTGCAGACTTTAATATGCCCGGTCTTAACGCCTGCTTTCATTAACGTTTCCAAAAGCATGGTTCCGTTGCTGTCATCCCCTACACATCCAAACATTTCTACCTGTGCACCCAGCTTTGCCATTGCCACTGCCTGGTTTGCACCTTTTCCGCCAGGAATAAGGCTGATACTGTCCCCGTGCAGTGTTTCGCCTTTTTTCGGAATCCTCTCTGCGGTAACAGTCATATCCATGTTGATACTCCCCACAACTGCCAGTTTGCGCATTTCCCGGTTTCCTTCCTGCGTTTTTCCTGTTTCCTGCTTCATGTTTTCACTCCTTTCTCCTAGTTGTCTGGCGTTCTACTAACGAAACATCCAGAATGTTTTCCTTCTGGTACTGCAGTCCCTGCCTGTGACGGATAATAATCTGGACTGCCAGCATTCCCATCTGCGTAATCGGCTGGATAATGGTTGTAAATTCCGGTGTAAACAGCCAGCTGAATCTGATATTATCAAATCCGATAATCTGGATGTCTTCCGGTACACGGTATCCTGCATTTGTCAGTACCTTATAGGAAGCGATCGCTACCATATCGTTGCTTGCGATAATGCCGTCTGCCGCCGGAAAACGCACTGCCAGCTCCTTTGCTGCACGCAGCCCGTCTTCATACTCATACAGACAGTCAATACACTGCTCCTGTATGCCGTGCTCTTCGCATGCTTCCCGATATCCCTGATATCTGCGCATCCCGCTTGATACTCCCAGCGGTCCCCTTAAAAATACGACATTGCGGCATCCGCAGCTTAACAGATACTCCATTGCCATCCGTCCGCCTTTGTAATGGTCTGCTTCAATGTATGCGCTCTGCCCGCTCCCTGTCAGCTGTCTGTCAACAACAACTGCCGGAAGCCTGCATCTGGCAATTTCCTGTCCAGTCTTATCACTGTAAGTCAGTATAATGATTCCATCCGCTTTCATCTGGTTCAGAATCTGGATGTTCATCAGTTCTTTTTCCGTATTGTTATTGGAATTGCATAAAAGCATCCGGTATCCATTCCGGTATGCCTCTTCTTCCACCGCTTTTGCAAGCTCGTTGTAGAAGGGATTTTCAATATTCGGAACAATGACTCCTATGATTTTTGATGACTGCCTGAATAGCGCTCTTGCCAGTTCATTTGGTTTGAAACCCGTTTCATCTATCGCCGCTAAGACTCTCTGTTTTTTGTCTTCATCTACATTTGCTGTACCGTTCATCACTCTTGATACGGTAGAAGCGGAAACCCCGGCTAATTTTGCTACTTCCCGGATGCCTGCCATTTCTGTTTCCTCCGTTTCGATATTTGAAACGCGTTTCTTGTTGTTTAAAGTATATATGCGGGATATTGTTTTGTCAATGAGGATTGTGATTTTCGCTTTATTGCATAGTTTCTATGATGCATTTTTGTGTATTTGTTACAAAATCTTTGGGCGGGGGCATTTTGGGGATTCCCGGACGCCGGGCGGAGACACTTTTTCCTTTTTCTGTTCCGCCTGCAAACAGTAAGAAATTCTAAATTTTCTGCTTCAGGGCTGTGGCAGCGGACGGACCGGTGCCTGATGCCCTGACGTTCCTGACAGGCTCTGCTCAGTGGCACTGGCAGGCACCTTTTGGGGCTTCCAGGTTTTGCATAGCGGCAGGCAGTGTGCCCCAAATCCTGGTTATCAGGCAGAAAATTAAGAATTTCTAACTGTTCTCCGGAGTCACAGAAAAAGGA
>CAJTVR010000002.1:0-32180 GCA_910580075.1 uncultured Eubacterium sp.
CTATGTGCCAGTGCCAAACGATTTGAACCGTATCAAGACCAAGTGTTCAGGTATACTAAAGTTGTAACAGTTGGTTCGGATAAGGTATGCACAAGAAGAAGTTTGCCACCTGCATGGAGCATTTGCCTGACCCGGGGCTGGCGGAAAAGACAGGAATCTGCCATTATCCATACAGAATCGTGGCTTCCAGGGAGAAATTGACGAGTGTGGAAAAAATGTTCATCATGCTGGGGCAGACTGGCGGTATGCCGGAAATGGTATTTGAATTCGTCTTAAAGCAAAACGGCATTGATCCTTCAGAAGTTAACATCGACCAGAGTATTGATTTCGGATCCACTGCAGCTGCTTTTTCTGGCGGGAAAGGCGAGTATACTGTGGAATTTGAGCCTTCTGCCACTGCTTTAGAAAAAGAAGGCGCAGGTTTTGTCGTAAGTTCTGTCGGCGTAGAATCCGGATATGTGCCTTACACTGCCTTTAGTGCAAAACAAAGCTACATGGAAAGCCATAAAGATGTCATCCAGTCCTTTACAGACGCCCTGCAAAGCGGCATGGATTATGTCCGTTCCCATACCAGTGAAGAAATCGCAAAAACGATTCAGCCGCAGTTTTCGGAAACAGACCTGGATACGCTTACTATGATTGTGGAGCGTTATTATGAACAGGATACCTGGAAAGAAGACCTTGTGTTTTCAGAGGAAAGTTTTGAGCTGCTGCTGGATATCCTGGAACAGTCAGAAGTGATTACAAAACGTCCGGATTATGACGTACTGGTAACGACAGAATTTGCAGACGCTGCTGCTGATACAGAAGATAAATAAAAGATGAGCGGCAGCAGCAGGCAGTGCGCCCCAAATCCTGGATATGAGGCACACTGTCTGCCGCTGCCAGAAACACAGAAGCTCCAAAAGGTGCCTGCCACCGGTGCCCGGGTAACCTATACATCCCTCCTCATCACGCTTCCGCTGTCCCGCTGCAAATCCCATGATCATCCCCTCCACCCAGTAATTCCCTGCATTCCCCCTCTTGACCCTTCCGCTCATACGTAGTATTCTAAAGCAGTAAAAGCGCTGCACCATTTACCTGCACAGATGTCTGCCAGAAACCGCTGCGGTACTGACGGCGAAAAGATGAAGCGTTCCTGTGCATTAAATATTCAGCAGCGCTTACAAGGAGGAAAAAGATGAAATTTAAAACCGTATCACTCATGCTCGCATTTATTTTTGCAGCAGGCTCTGCTGTTTCCCCTGTAAATACAGTCTATGCAGCAGAAGTTTCAGAATCAGCTGATCAATCCGAAACACAGAATGGCGAAATCGTTGATAAAGAAAGCGGTTTCGAATATAATATTTTAAGCGACGGCACAATTGAGCTTCGTGCTTACAAAGGCAGCGCCGAGGAACTGGTAATACCTGAAACCATTGACGGAAAAAAAGTAACCAGCATTTCCTTTTTCGGGCAGCTGTTAGAATCTCACCTGAGCGTTTCCGTAAAGAGCGTAGTCATTCCTGACAGTGTTACCCGTCTGGGGGCCTCTGCATTTGAAGCCTGCCAGTTTGTTGAAAAAATCACAATTCCGGACAGTGTAAAAGAAATCGGTTCACGTGCTTTTACCGGATGCAGCAGCTTAAAAAGCATTGCCCTGCCGGAAGGTGTAACAGAAATCGGTGAGGAATTTTTCGCTGACTGTAAAAATCTGGCATCCGTTACCCTGCCAGAAAGTGTGACTTCCATTGGAGTCCGGGCATTTGCCGGATGCAGCAGCCTGGAAACACTGGCACTTCCAAAAAATACAGCATCTATTGGCGCTCATGCCTGGAAAGACTGCCAGAGTTTAAAAGGCATTCAGATTCCTGAAGGAGTAGCCGCTATCCCGGAAGGTGCTTTTTCAGGCAGCCGCAGTCTGGCATATGCTGCAGTTCCAAAAAGTGTGACTTCTATTGGAAACGGCGCATTCAGCGAATGTACCAGCCTGAAAGATATTTACTATGCAGCCGGAAATGCTGACTGGGAAAAAATTCAGACTGGCAGCGATAATGAAGTGCTCAAAACTGCATCTATTCATTACGATACAGCTGAAGTACCTCAGCCGGATGAAACACAGACAGACTTCCAGTATAATACTTTAAGTAACGGCACGCTGGAAATCACCTGGTATACAGGTAACGAAACAGACGTTACCGTTCCGGCTGAAATTGACGGAAAACAGGTAACACGCATTGCTGACAAAGCATTCGAAGGGAAAAGCAGCTTAAAAAGCATCCGGCTGCCTGAAAGCCTTACTGCCATTGGAGCACAGGCTTTTGCAGACTGTACCGGCCTGACCAGTGCTGTTCTTCCAAAAAATATACAGTCATTAGGCTCCCAGGCGTTTTATAAATGTACAGGCCTGACAGACATCACACTGCCTGAAAGCCTTAAAACAATTGAATCACAGGCATTCGGTTTTTGTGAAAACTTAAAAAATATCCAGCTGCCTGAAAGCCTTGAAACAATCGGGGACAGTGCATTCTATGCATGCAGAAGCCTTAACGGCGTTACTCTGCCAAAGGGACTTAAAAACCTCGGCGCTTCTGCTTTTGCAGGCTGCAGCAGTTTAGAAAGCATTACTGTCCCTGACGGCATCAAATCAATTCAGACAGAAACATTTATGTCCTGCATAAACCTGTCTTCTGTAAAATTACCGGACAGTGTAAAAACAATCGGAAAACGGGCTTTTGCAAACTGCACCAGCCTGACCAGCATCACTATTCCGAAAAAAACTGCTTCCATTGGATACGGTGCTTTCCTGAAATGCAGCGGCTTAAAATCTATTTCGCTGCCAGACAGTGTAAAAACGATCGGAAAAAAAGCCTTTGAAAACTGCAAGAGCTTAAAGCGCGCGAAAATGCCAGAAAAGATCACAGCTGTACCAGACTGGGCATTTAACGGCTGTACCAGCTTAGAGGCCATTGTAATTCCGACATCTGTAACAAGCATCGGATACCGGGCATTCAGCAGCTGCAGCAGCCTGAAGAAAATTTCTATCCCGGCAGGAGTAAAGACCATTTCAAACTCCGCTTTCTACGGCTGTAAAAAGCTGACAAAAGCTGTAATCGGAAAGAGTACTGTATCCATTGGTTCAAGCGTATTTCAGGGATGCAAAAGCCTTAGTACGATTCATATTAAATCTGAGAAATTAAAATCAGTCGGCGCAAAAACATTTGACGGCATCAAATCAAATGCAAACATTAAAGTACCTTCAAATAAACTGAAAGCATACAAAACACTGCTGAAAGGAAAAGGACAGGGACGCAAAGTAACGATTACCCGCTAAGATTCCTCATAGTTCTCCCTAAAAAACCAGATACCCATAGCAGACTGCTGAAACATTCAGATTACAGCTAAAGCTGTAGGGTATCCGGCCTCGCGGCAATGAGTTAAACGCCCGTACAGACACGGCATCCGGCTCATTGCCCGCGAAAATAAAATGATAAAATCTGCCTGTAATAAAGCATAAAAGAGACTGCCCTGTCATAAACTTGTTTCTAATGCAGCAGACTTTTTTTCATCCACTGCCCTGTCATAAATTTTGTCCTGCGGTAATTTACGCAGTCCAGATAATCTTTTTCTCTCACTTCCAGCGTCAGCGGACAGTCATAGCCGTAATCCCGGTACAGGTCTAAAATCATATCGACTTTTTCCTGGCTCTGAAATCCGGCACCATGATTTTTCTGATATCCGTTGCCTGTAAAATCATTAAAATGAATCAGCTTGCAGATTCCCTGGTTTTCTTTAAAATAATGGTTCATGCTGTAATCAATTTTTTCCGGCAGCTTCCCTTCTGGAAGAAAATCGGCAGCCGCTAACAGCAGCTTCATATATTTTTCTGTCATGGCAGCATGGCACGTATCTAACACGCTTCCCACCCTGTTGCCAAACCGTTCCCGCAGATACCTGACGATTCTGGCCGTATCTGTAAATATGCCGTTGCAAAGCCTCGGACTTTCTGTCCCTGTTTCCTGGTATTCCATAGGCACTACGTTTTCTATTCCAAGCTCTGTCATTGGAAAATCCAAAAACAGCTGTCCCAGCTCCCATTCCAGACGGCTGCGGTACATCTCATATTCCATAAAATCATAATATGACAGCGAAGAATGCATAATAACCAGCACTTTATGCCCCCAGATACCGGCACAGTGCTGCGCCAGACGAAAGACATTGCGCACAACGCTTAGATCTTCCTGCTGGAATATATGTTCCATATTCATCATCTGCCTGTCCGCACCAAAAGGAAAATGAACTGCCCCTGCATTATGCATCTGAAAGATACCGTTTGGATAACTGGTTTCAAAAGAGCCTCCCTTTATCATAAAATCTTTCTCCAGGTTATACTCTATTCCATCACAGCCACAGTTTATTTTTTCCTGAATTTCTGCCGGTTTTAGCGATGCTTTTGCATAAATTTCCATATCATATCCCCCGTTCGGCCAGCTTTTGTGTATTGTTCGTTTATCGAAAAGGAGAAGCAGCCTTGTTGCCGCTGCAAATCATTCAGGTGTATTATAGCATCCGTAACCGGCAGATTCAACTGTTATTTTTCCAGCAGACGATGGTTTTGAGCGAAAGATTCTGTTACCTGGACGGCATCTGAAAGCCTGCAAGCGCCTTGTTCAGATAATCGTTAAACGGTTTCATAACCCGGCAGAGTTCTGCTGTCTTTTCAAGAAATACTTCTGTATTTTTCACATCTTCATCTTTCAGCGGATATTCCAGGTACCAGCTCTTAAATTTGAGATATTCTGCCTGAGGATGATCTTTTTCATATCCCTGCGGAACATTCTTTAACGATGTCCCTTTTACTGTAAAATACTGTTCAAACTCCTTATTATGTATCACCTGGTTCCATTCTTCTCCATGCTGCGAAAGATAGCTGCGTACCATAGCTGTCGCATCCTTAAACATATCTGCAAACAGCCCGCCGCCTATAAATGACTGATTATCCGGTTTTATCATAACATAATATCCGACAGGAACCGGCAGTTTGCCCTTTGAAGAAATATGGGCGCGAAACGCCGGATGATACGGCGATTTATCATGACTGAAACGGGTGTCTCTTACAATCTTAAATGTAAGGTCTTTTGGATCGTTATGTAAAATGCTGCTGTCAAATTTACCAATCTCAAGCATCAGTTCCTGCAGCAGTTCCTCAAATCCGGCCTTTGCTTCCTGATAGCTGTTTTTGTTTGCATGATACCATTCACGGCTGTTATTCCGGCTCAGGGCCGATAAGTAATCTAAAATAATCTGTGTATTCATCATCTGTCGTCTCCTCTATGAATTTTGGATAACAGAAAACTGTGCAGAGTCTAACAGTTTCTGTATCAGATGCCGGATACGTTCCGGCGGCTGGTAAGTCTTGCAGAACGTAAAATACTGGGATAAACCGTCAATATCTTCCATTGCATTTTTCACATCCAGCATCGTCTGGACAGAAATTTCTTTTGCTGACGTATAATCCAGCTGCTGCGGGTTAATTCTATGATTTTGTATGGCATAATTTACCCTGTCTTTGCATCTGCATGCCCCGCTGCCATATTCCCCGCAGTACCGGGCAAGAAATCCTGCCACTTTTTTACGGACCCTGGACAGGCGCTGGCGGTACGCTTCCGGTGTCATTTGCAAAAGATCCCCTGCAATGCGGCTGTCGATTTTAAACATCGTTCCCAGTATAAAAATACATCTGCTTTCCGTATCAAGGCACTGCAGCATCACGCTGGTACAGGACATTTTCAGTTCTTCTGCCAGAATATCCTTTTCCACATTCTGCGTTAAATCCGGCACATCCTGTATCCTTGCGTTTTCTATGTCGTCCCCGTAATACTCAAAGCTCAGCGGGAAGCGGGCAAACATATGCTTTTTATAATTTTTCAGATGATTCACGGCAATGCTGAACACCCATGTAGTAAATGAACTGTCACCCCGGAAAGAAGACAGATGGGTAAGCACTTTCAGCAGAATATCCTGTGCAGCGTCTTCTGCATCTGCAAATGAGCCAAGCATGCGCAAAGACAAATTGAATACAATGTCCTGCACTCCTGAAATAAGCATTTCAAGGGCTTCCTTATCCCCTGATGTGGCTTTTTCGACCAGAGCCTGTAACTGGGCATTTGTTTTTTTATTCATAGATTTTTACCTCCTGCTTAATTAGACAACAGTTCCGCCAGTTTGTGACAAAAAATCTTGTTCTAAAAAAAGAACATGCACCATATTTCTAATGCATGTCCTTTTTGCTATATTATTATTTTGTAACCTTTACCTTCACACTTGCCTTATACTTTCCGCAGGCTGCCGTTACTGTAACAGTTCCGGCTTTCTTTGCAGTCAGCTTTCCAGTAGCAGCATTGATAGAAGCAATATCCTTCTTATCTACAGACCAGGTAATCTTATCAGGCGCTACAGCATTTTCCATATCAGCCTTAAAGGTATAGCTCTTCTTTACCTTTAAGGAAGTAACTTTCTTTGTAAGAGACAGCTTTGGCTCTGCATCCTTGCCGGTAACTGTTGTAATTCTTCCGCTTACCTCACAGCCCCTGGTTCCATTCTTTTGAATGTAATCAATTAAAACCTCTTCCAAAGCGCCCAGTTCGCCAGTCTTCTTAGTCCCGGCAAACATATCATAACCGCCTCCGCCAGCAGCGATAAAGTCTGGCATAGCGACTGTATATTTTTCAGTTAAACTTAAATCTTTTCCATTTATCTTTACAGAAATGACCCTGTTTCCGGCTTTTTCTTCTGGATTAAATTTCATCTCAATGCCGCTAACCTGCATAAAGCTTCCATTCGCCTCTGGATACTGGCTTACAGAAAGCTCCAGAGCTTCCAGCAAAACGCTGCCTGTCATTTCCTGAACCACAACGGCATTTCCAAACGGGAATACTGTCGCCATATCCAGCTTTGTAATATCCCCTGCCTTAATAGAAGTACGAATACCCCCGCCATTTACCATAGCACAGTCTGCACCTGTCATAACACGCAGAGAATCAGCAGACAGATTTCCCAAATTTGTCTCCTTAGCCCTTACATTTTCTCTGACGCCATCTAATTCAACTTCTGTTTTACCAACAACCTGAGCCAGTAATGGAGCGTTCTGTGCATTTAACTTTTCAATTAAATCCTTGACTTCTTCATCCTCTTTTATATCTTCGCTATCCGGCAAAAGGGCTGCTGATTTTCTTACAATTTTTTTATCCTGGATTTCCAGCTCCACTAAACCGGCATTTTTTGTGTATTCTCCGGTCTGCACTACCATAGTTCCATTCACTTCAATAAATCCATAAGGCAGCGCGGTATGGCTATGACCATCAATAATTAAATCAATACCTTCTACCTGCTCTGCTACTTTAATAGAGGTATGATCTCCCTCAACTCCCAAATGAGTCAGAGCAATAATAATATCCGCCTGAGAGCTTAGCTCTGCCACCATATTCCTGGCGCTCTCTACAGCATCCATAAAAGTAAGCCCTTTTGTATTATCCGGATGTGAAATATAAGTAGTTTCCGGCGTAGTCAGCCCAAAAATTCCAACCTTTACACCGCCGGTCTCTTTCACAATGTACGGCTTAAACACACGTTCGCCGCTTTCCTTATAAATATTGGCAGAAACCATAGGAATTTTAGTCATTTTGCTGTATAAGTTCTGAAGAGCTTCAAATCCAAAATCAAACTCATGGTTGCCAACGGTCATAGCATCATAACCAGCCGCCTCCAAAATTGGAATCATCCCTTCTCCCTTGCTGATATTAACAATCGGCATACCCTGGAATGCATCACCTGCATCCAGCACTAAAGTATTGGGATTCTCTTCCTTTACCTGCTTTATTAGTGTTGTAATTTTTGCAAACCCCAGACTTGCACCTGATTCATCGCTGTCAGACAAACGCCCATGAGTATCGTTTGTATGGACGATAGAAATCTTAGATGTTACCGCTGCCTCTGTTTTTGTTGGAACCCATAAGCCTGAAAAGACCATTATGGCTGCCAATACCAGGGTAAGCAGCTGTTTTTTCAATTTTCCATTCACTAATAATGTCCTCCTTTGTAATTTTTTTATTGCAAAGCTGCAATAAAATCTTACTAACAATTATACTAAATTTTCAACAAATTTTCCACTGTTTTTTTTATTTTTATGAATATTTTACACAAAAAAAGGAAGCCGCTGTGCCAGAGATACGCTTTCTTCCGCCTGCAGCAAAATTCATTAAAAAGCTGGAAGTTCCAGGTATATTGACAAATAGGATGAAGGCAATTAAAATAATCTCAGAAACAAAGAAACAAAGAATATTATTTCTTGGTCCTGCATATAACAGAGGAGGAAAGAAACACAATGGCAGAAACAATGACGAAAGGCAGTGTTCCTATGGAAATAAAAAAATTAAGTATTTCTGCAAAGCGGCAGATAACAATCCCGCAGAAATTCTTTACCATGCTTGGGTTTGATACGGAAGCAGAATGCACTGTACGCGGCAATGAACTTGTTATCCGCCCGGCCAGAGTCAATACAGGCGGAGAGTTCGCGGAACAGATCCTCGCGGATTTGATCGCCCAGGGATACAGCGGCAATGATCTGCTGGAACATTTTAAAAAAGCACAGAGACAGGTGCGTCCGGCTATCGAGGAGATGCTTGCGGAGGCAGAGCAGGCTGCGTCTTCAAAATCCGGCCATATTACTTATGAAGATGTTTTTGAGACGGGGGAAGAGGGATGACAGAGGTTCGCTTTCTTCCGCCTGCAGCAAAATTCATTAAAAAGCTGAAAGATAAAAAATTAAAGATGCTCTACAAGGAGGCCGTTGACAGGATCCGGGAAGACCATACAGCCGGAAAGGCTAAAACTGGTGATCTGTCCGGTATATACGGATACGATATCTATTACAATAAGGTGAATTATGAGCTGGCATATACAGTAGAGTATTTAGAGAATAAAATAATAGTCGTAGTAATGGCTGGGACCAGAGAGAATTTCTATGACCAGCTAAAAGCCTATATGAAAAATCTATAGACTGGTTTAAAGATTTAATTGGAATACCACCCTGTCATCTATCGTAATCGCAGGGCGGTATTCTCATATTTTCAGATTTTGAAATTCCGCTCAGCCGGTCAATTCTGTTATCTCACTATAAGAATGGAGCTGTCGCACTAAGCAAAACATATACAAGATATAGTATAAAAGAATGATTCATACCATCTATATCTTGTATCAATTTTCTTAATGCGACAGCCCCATGTTCTGCATCTGAATTTAAAAATTCAATTGACAAACCCGCTATACATTCGTATAATGTATTATACCAGCATATAATACAAACCTGCTCCGTCCTTCCCAGTATATGAAAGGTTTTTTACTATGGTTAAACATTTATTTCTTTCCGTTTTAGAAATTTCAATCTCAGCCAGCCTGCCTGCAGTGCTCCTGCTTATCCTTTCACCATGGCTCAGCAGGCAGTATGCGGCAAAATGGAAGTATTATACATGGTCAGTCCTATTTCTGCGCCTGGTCATTCCATTTCATATACCGCTGCCCCGGCCTGCAGCAGCCAGTATACCATTACCGCTGGCAGCGGACGCTGTTACTGCTGCAGAATCACTTCCTGTTCCCATATATCATAATAGTGCAAAAGCTGCCGGAATTTCTCTGCTGGATGTGACCGCCGCAGTCTGGTTTTTTATGGCTGTGTGTTTCCTGCTGATTCATATTTTAAGTTTTTTGTATTATAAATCACAGGTTATTAAATATGGAACTTTCATCGGAGACAGCCGCATCCTGCAGCAGATCCATTCTGTAAAAACCAGTTTACAGATCAGCACAGACGTTCCTGTCATAGCATACAAAGATGCTCCAAGTCCAATGGTTATTGGATTTTTCCGTCCGGTTTTCGTTCTGCCAGACAGCACATACACTGAAAAAGAACTGTACTTTATTTTAAAACATGAATTTATTCATATCAGACGTCATGATATTTATTTAAAATTCCTCTATACATGCGCAGCAGCACTGCACTGGTTTAATCCGGCTGTTTATATTATGAGAAAAGAAGCCTGCATTGATATGGAATTATCATGCGATGAAAGAGTCGTCTGTAACAGTTCTTACGCTGACCGCAAGGCATATACGGATACTCTGTTATCCGCTCTTGATAAACATCATAAAAAATCTGCCAGCTTTACGACACAGTTTTACGGAGGGACAAATATTATGAAAAAAAGATTTCAGAACATATTATCAGACAGAAAAAAAAGAAACGGTTTCATTCTGCTGCTGGCCATACTCATTTTGACAGCTGCAGCAAATATTTTTACCGGGCTGTCACATCCTGGGAAAGAATCTGCTGAACTGGCTGCATATATCAAAGATTTTTCGGGCTCTGAAATTGCCCTTGACTTTGCAGAATATATCACCGATGATGATACAAAAAGAAAGAGAAAATTAATCAGAGAGCTGAATTTAACAGAAGGGGACGGCCTGTACGACGGCAATTTTGCTGACGGCTATTATATTTATAATCCGCAGACTGATTATGTGACGTATCCAGTGTCTGACGACGCCGTTTACCAGTTCTTTGACTGGGGCAGAGATTTTGCGGACTCAGATCTGCCGGAAGACCTTTTTATCACAACTTCCGACAGCAATGATTTTAGTAGGTATTTAAATACATATGAAAATGCGAAACCGGGCATGCCGTTTTTTATTGAATTAAAAGACGGGAAAGTAATACGCATCACGGAAAAGCCTATGGCATAATACGCATATGTTCTTTGGGATGCTGCTATACGCTGTGCGTCACAGCATCCCCTTCCACAAACATCATGCCAGCTACACTTTCCGCCATACAAACCGGTCAACAGCCCCGGTATAGCTTTGAATAATTTTTACAATTTTACCACTTACATTCAGATCCTGGTAATCCGGTACAGGAATTCCGCAGTCCCTGTTCTGATTCATCAGAACGCTTAATTCCGCTGCCTGCAGCAGCCCCTTTGTATCTATTCCGCTTAGTATAAAGCACCCTTTTTCCATTGCTTCCGGGCGTTCCGTGCTGGTCCGGATGCAGACAGCCGGAAACGCTTTTCCTATAGAAGTAAAAAAAGCGGATTCCTCCGGCAGCGTACCGGAATCTGAAATCACCAGAAACGCATTTACCTGCAGGCAGTTGTAATCATGAAATCCCATAGGTTCATGGGCAATGACACGGGCATCCAGCTGGAAACCCGATAGCTCCAGACGTCTTCGTGACCGCGGATGACAGGAATACAGGACAGGCATGTCATACTTTTGCGCCAGGGCATTGACTGCCATAAAAAGCGACTGAAAGTTAGCATCTGTATCAATATTTTCTTCCCGGTGGGCTGACAGCAGAATATAATTTCCCGGCCTGATATCTGTTCCTGTTTCCTGGCTGACCCTGCTGTGAATATCGGAGTTCAATACCGCCTCCAGGTTCCTGTGCAGTACTTCCGCCATAGGAGAGCCTGTCACAAATGTCCGTTCCTTCGGCATTCCGCATTCAATCAGATAGCGGCGCGCATGTTCGGAATACGCAAGATTCACATCTGATATAATGTCCACAATCCTGCGGTTCGTCTCTTCCGGCAGGCACTCATCTTTGCACCGGTTTCCGGCTTCCATATGGAACACAGGAATATGCAGCCGCTTGGCGCTAATCGCAGACAGACACGAATTTGTATCCCCCAGCACAAGCAGCGCATCCGGTTTCAGTCTCTGCATCCATTCATAAGAACGGCTGATAATATTTCCAATCGTACTCCCAAGACTGTCTCCGGCAGCATTCAGATACACCTGCGGCGCATCCAGCTTTAAATCTTTAAAAAATACGCCGTTTAAGCTGTAATCATAATTCTGCCCTGTATGGCACAGAATCATATCAAAGTATAAACGGCATTTGCGGATTACCTCTGACAGTCTTATAATTTCCGGCCGGGTACCCGCGATGATCAGCAGTTTTAATTTCCCATTATTCTGCCAGTCTGTATTTTGTTCATCAATATCCATCTTTTTCTCCTAATATTAAATACCTGTTATTTATACAGCATCCCATAAAAAGCAGCCTGTCATGCCTTCCCCGCCGCATCATAAATTCTGTCACGTCTTCTCTGCCACCTTCTCTGCCGCATCATAAAATTCTGCCGCACCTTCTCTGCCATCTCATAAAATACCGTCACGCCTTCTCTGACACATCATAAAATTCTGCCACGCCTTCTCTGTCATCTCATAAAACACTGTCACATCTTCTCTACCGCCTCATAAAAAGTATCCGGATGCTCCGGGTCAAACGCCTCATTTGCCCACATCACAGTTACCAGATTTTCCGTACTGCTCAGATTAATAATATTATGTGTATATCCGGGCAGCATCTGTACCGCACGCATCTGATCGCCTGTTACTTCAAATTCGATCAGCGGATACGGCTTTCCTGTTTCGGCATCCGTACCGATTTTTCTTTCCTGAATCAGTCCATGGCCGCTAACGACAACGAAAATCTCAGACTTCGAATTGTGCCAGTGCTGTCCCCGCACACTTCCCGGCCTGGCGACATTAATGTTCACCTGCCCGTACCCTGCTGTTTTAAAAAGCTCGGTAAAAATCCCCCTGTTGTCCACATTCATTGCAAGCTCATAGGCCACAGCATCTTTGGGAAGATAAGAAAGATATGTACTGTAAAGTTTCTTTTCAAAAGAGCCTTCCGGAATATGCGGAAGTACAAGTGTCTCTGGCATCTGCTTAAATGTTTCCAGCAGATCTGAAATCTCTCCCAGTCTGACATGAAAAGTCCCTGGCACATAGCAGTACTTTCCGCTGCTGTCTGCCACAGGCTTCAGGCCGTCATATTCACAGTGCTGCTCTTTTCCCTCCAGCGCATCCAGCATTCCGCTGACCAGATCGTCGATATACAGCAGTTCCAGTACTGTATTTGGGTCATTTACCGTATATTCCAGATTATTTGCCGCCGCATGGCAGAAAGTAGCCACTGCTGAATTATATCCCGGCCTGCACCATTTCCCAAACAGATTCGGAAAACGGTACACAAGCACTTTTACATGATTCTTACGCCCATACTGAAAAAGCAGCTCTTCCGCGGCCTTCTTGCTCATGCCATACCCGGAGCCCTCATACCGCCCCTCGAGCGACGCCTGAACGGACGAACTGAGCATAACCGGACATCTGTTGTGAGATGCCTTCAGCTTATCCAGCAGTATGCCTGCGGCCTCATAATTGCCTTTCATAAAATCATCCGGGTTCTGCGGCCTGTTCACGCCTGCAAAGTGGAACACAAAATCCGCATCTTTGCAGTATGCATCCAGCTTTTCTATCTCATCTTCTGCATCAAACTCAAAAATCTGCTCAATATGTATGCCCGGCCTTGTCCGGTCTTTTCCATCCCTTATATTTTTCAGATTTTCTACAAGGCTGCGTCCGGCAAATCCGGCTGAGCCTGTCACCAGTATATTCACCGCAATACCTCCCCGCAGCTGCCAAGCTGGTCTGTTACATAATCCGTTCCCAGCAGTTTTTTCACAGTTCCCTCCACATCCAGCAGCCTTGTATTGTGGCTCGTATAGGCTTCACCGGATTCCGTCTGCCTGCCGTCCGTAAAATATTTATCATAATTTAAGTCCCGGCTATCCGCAGATACACGGTAATAACCTCCCATATCCTCTGCCCTTGCACGCTCCTCTTTCGTCATCAGCGTTTCATACAGCTTTTCTCCATGTCTGGTTCCGATAACCCTGATACCTGTATCTCCAAAAAGCTGGCGGACAGCCGAAGCCAGAACGCCAATCTCAGATGCATCTGATTTCTGTATAAAAAGATCTCCCGGCCTGGCATGTTCAAATGCAAACCTGACCAGTTCCACAGCTTCATCCAGGTTCATAAGAAACCGTGTCATCTTCGGATCTGTCACCGTGATCGGATTTCCCGCTTTTATCTGATCTATAAACAGCGGAATAACAGATCCCCTGGAGCACATCACATTTCCATATCTTGTACAGCAGATGACCGTTTCCCCGCGTTCTGCGGCCACTCTGGCATTTGCCTGCACGACATGTTCCATCATTGCCTTGCTTGTCCCCATTGCATTAATCGGATATGCAGCCTTGTCCGTACTCAGGCACACGACGCGCTTTACGCCTGTATCGACTGCCGCATGCAGAATATTGTCGGTTCCTTCTACATTCGTACGCACTGCTTCCATTGGAAAAAATTCGCAGCTCGGCACCTGCTTTAGCGCTGCTGCATGAAAAATATAATCCACACCGGCCATCGCATCGTATACCGACTGCCGGTTCCTGACATCTCCGATATAAAATTTTACTTTGGAAGCATGTTCGGGATACCACGCCTGCAGCTCATGGCGCATTTCATCCTGCTTTTTTTCATCCCTGGAAAAAATGCGGATTTGCCCGATATCTGTTTTCAGGAAATGTTTGAGGACTGTGTGTCCGAAAGATCCTGTGCCCCCTGTAATCAGCAGTGTTGAATCTTTGAATAAGCTCATATTTTTGTGGTCCTTTCTTAAAATGTTACAGACAGCAGCATTAACTAAACGCCGGGAAGAGAAATTCCCTATAATCTCCAGTATTGCAAATTAGAAGTTTTAAGCTGCTCTATACTATAAATCCCCTTAACATCAATCAATACTTTTTCGTGGTCTAAAAGATCTGTCCTGTACAGTTTTTTTAACTCTTCTAAATTCATATTCACAAATTCTTTATGTGCTACAGCCATAATTACACAGTCTGCATCTTTAATATTTTCCAAATCAGTTAATTCAATATGATATACAGATTCTGCTTCTATTTTCGAAGCCCATGGATCAGCAACTACCGGCTGAATACCAAATTCATTGAGTCTTTTGGTTATATCATATACTTTACTGTTTCTGATATCAGGGCAGTTTTCTTTAAATGTCAGCCCTAAAATGACAACCCTGCTTTTCTTAGGTGTCTGTCCTGCTTCTATCATTTTCTTTATAGCAGCATCTGCCACATAAACACCCATTGAGTCATTTACAATTCTTCCATTTAGTATAATCTGGCTGTGATATCCCAGTTTTTCTGCCTCATATGTAAAATAATATGGATCGACTCCAATACAGTGTCCCCCGACAAGTCCCGGGCGGAATCCAAGCGCATTCCATTTTGTGTTCATTCCATCTATAACTTCATTCGTATCGATTTCCATACGGTCAAATACCATGGCCAGTTCATTCATAAATGCTATATTTAAATCACGCTGTGAATTTTCAACAACTTTGACTGCCTCCGCGGTCTTTATATTGCTGACAGGGTATGTTCCAGCCTCAATAACCAGATTATAAACATTTTGAATCACATTCAGACATTCATGATCTGTTGCAGATACTATCTTACATATACTGGACAGCGTATGGACTTTATCACCCGGATTGATGCGTTCCGGGCTGTATCCGACCTTAAAATCATTCCCGCATGCCAGCCCGGATTCACGTTCTAAAATAGGGATGCATATATCCTCTGTCACACCTGGATAAACGGTCGATTCATATACGACAATCGTTTCCGGATTTAAGTTTCTTCCAACAATTGTACTAGCCTGCTCTACAGGAAAAAGATCCGGTGTATGATCTGCATTTACGGGAGTAGGAACTGCTACAATAATAAAACGAGCCTTTTTCAGCTCGCTTTCATTAGATGTATATTTTATATTCAATGACTTTAACTTCTCTGCTCCAATTTCATGAATCGGATCTATACCGGATTCATACATCCTGATTTTTTCCTCATTTGTATCAAATCCTATAACATTCAGTCCCTTATCTGCAAAAGCCGCCGCTATAGGCATTCCGACATACCCAAGTCCGACTACGGCCAGGCTTGTATCTTTCTTTACCAGCCGCTCACACAATGCCGTATTCTCATTCATTTCAGTTTCCATATGAAGCTGCCTCCTCTTTTTACAACGAACAAAAAAATCTGTTATTATAAGAAGCGATTACACAGCAATGTGTCGCTCCTTCATATACTGTATCAACCCATTTAATATGATGATCATTTAACACCTGTTTGATCTGTAAACACGTATTTCTTTCTCCAATCCGGTTAACATCATCCATAATGATGACAAATTCTTTTTCCAGAATATCAGGAAGTAATTCTAAAATATCTGTTCTTGATTTATACCCCCCCCCGAACGGTGCATCTACAGAAATAATCTGAAATTTATGCCCCTGTATGGATTCCGCTAAATTTTCATAAGTATAATATTTTTCATTCCCATCTCTTTTTGTTACTAATTTTTGTTTCTTAATGACGCTGCATGCTGATAATGGATGAGATTTTCCATAAAATGTTATCCAGTCATGATCATGTTCCGCGATAATATGCACAGCATCTGTATGATCATCCATACTTTCAAAATATTTTGAGATCAGCGTTGTAGAGACACCCAGTCCTAGTTCTAAAACACTCACAGGCTTCCATTCATTCAGTATCCTGGTCATTACATACAGATAATTATAACCCACAGCCCATCTCCCAGGCGATATTCCCGGCATATCTGCAAGCCAGGGAATCCCTTTGCGGGTGTCATGCCACACATTGGCCCAGATTAATTCATCATTTTGATTTTTAAGCATTCTGAATAAATTTTTAAAGTTCTTAATCGTCCTCATTTTATCTCCCTCGAATTTTGATCCGTACAGCAAACCAGTGCTTTGTCTGGTTATAAATCTCTGTTTTAAAATATGCTAAATAAAATAAAAGCGGCGACACAGTACAGCAGATCATTACCCGGACCACAAACTCTTTAAAAATACTTCCCTGAAACAAACCGCATATACCCGTAACAGCCATTCCATTCACTGCTGTTACCAAAGCATAATAAAACTGGCTTTTAAAATAAACAGCCGTTCCCTGTCTGAAATAATATTTAAACGTCACAATTGCTGAACCTATAAAGCCAAATAAAAATAATGAAACTGCTGTAGCCAGAATAATTCCGTTAACACCCCATTTTTGAACAAATAAATAGTTTAGAATGATATTTGATACAGCTTCTAAGATAATCCTGTACCGGTTCTCCCACCAAAGACCCGCTCCATCTGCATATACAGCCCTGATCTGGCCCATACATAAAATATAAAAATAGACAGAAAATAAAACTGCCGTCTCAGATGGAAACATATAGTCTTTCCCCAGCCACAGCTCCATAAATGTCTGATATAAGCAGACCAGGCATACGCTGCACCACCCGCTTATAACCATAAAAATAAAGTCCAGCTTTTTCATATCTTCATAATTCTTTTGTACCGTTTCAGACGCAATGCTATTTCCAACACCGGCAAGCAGAGAAGACGAAATAATAGACATAAATCCTGTTACACTCATCAGAATGTGATAATAATTATTGTAAATACCTGTAACAGCCAGCCCGATAAACATAGACAGGAAAATATTATCAAATGAATTTCTTGTTACTCCGCAGACTCTTGCCATTGCTAATCCCATTGTTTTTTTCTTAATGGAGGCCATTGTCTGTGCTGGCACTTTTCCATAACATTTATATTGCGGATACATTTTATCCACAAATCTGGCTGTCAATAGATTATTAGTAATTGTATTTAATAGCAGAGTTATAAGATAAATATAAAAACTTCTGAAACAGACCAGTGATATAATCTGCAAAATGCCAGTACCAGCTGCTGCAGTCAGGCTGACAATGCTTATAATATCCAGACGCTGAAATGCATTTAACAGTGAAACTTTATATGCAAAAAACCAGTAAGAAAGAACGGTATTCATCAGGTATATGAAATAAACAATAGAAATATTTATATCTGACGGATATGTCCCTTTTATAAATTTTTCTAAAAACGGCATCACTAGCAGTCCGGCACAAAAGACTATGCTTCCTGTGATCTTATATAACTTTTTGTACAAATTTAGTAAAGCGCAAATCTGTTCGTGGTCATCATTTGCTATTGGCTCGTACATACTAAAAACCAGCGCACTTGAAAATCCCAGCTCTGCAAGGCTTAATACCTGCAGTATAGACGTAAACATTCCTCTTAAGCCATTATACTCTGCACCAAGCATTTTAATAAATACGGTCTGTGTTATAAATGGGAGTAAAATTGTAACAGCCTTTGAAAACACCCCGGCTATGACATTTCTTTTTGCATTTCCTGAACGTTTCAGTTTCATTGGATGATTACACTTTGCAAGGTCTGCATCGTCGTATACAAATTAATATTTCGAAGTACTCCCATTGAGATAAATACCCTTATAAAATTTTTTTCACAAACTGATCGTTTTTCTGCAGACATGCTTAACTCCTCTGAAAACATATTTTTACGAAAACCATTTATAACAGAATCAAAACCCAGCTTCTTTCAGTCCTTTCTAAAAGTCACACTATCGCCTTCAATCCAAACCGGCTTATATCCATTCCTTAACATACCGGTAAATGCCTGATTCATTCTTTTCTTTGTATTCCAATTTATTACATGACTCATCTCATCAAAATCCACACATATAATTTCTGGTAAATTTCCGCTTTTCAGAATACTTTCCAATACTCCGTATTCCGCACCCTCTATATCAATTTTTACAAGTTTATTCATGAAGTTTCCTGCACAGAATAAGCCGATTCTTCTTTGAACCTTTGCAGCTATTTCCTTAGTTATCATTTTTCAAATACCTCGCTTCTGTAATCTGAGTATTATATTTCCTTGCCTTCTTCAATGTGGTTATTTTCAGTCCATTCCCGTCATTACGTAAAACCAGATGAAACGCACGCAATAATAAACTGCGAATTTTTAGTTTTACAGTAGAAATAAAACTGCCTGAAAAATTCGCATGAAACATTTCTACAATATCTTTTCTAAGTTCCACATCACAAAACTGAAATCCGCTCGTCTTATCCCATGTTTTCTGCTGGATTCCTTCTTCTATAGAAAAACAGTTTGTTCCCGACCCATCATAGCCATTATTCACTGCAAGTGTTTTGACCGGAAACACTGTAAGCATATTATTTTCATACTGGCAGAAAGTCCACCGTATCGCCCACGAGCTGATCAGACCATGCATCTGTTCATCCAGCATCATAGCCATATCTTCGCCGCCGCGGTTTAGTTTATGACGGCTGACCGGATTATATTTGAATCTGGAATAACTTTTTACGGACCAGTCACATAATTCCCATCTGTCCAGCCATGTTGCCCAGGTGCAGCTTGCACCTCGATATCCAAAATACACATCTTTTTTATAAGACGAAGGAATATCCATCTTTATCGTATAACCAGAAACTGACCAGATACGTTTATTATTTTCATAATAGTCTAAAGCATCATTTAGAAAATTCAGCAGTCCCTTCTGAGCAGCCATATCATCTTCTAATACAATCACTCTTCCAGTTATTTTTATAACCTTATTAACACCTGATATCACAGATGCCGCCAGCCCTCTGTTCGTTTCACGCTCTATTACAGTTACAGAGCGAAATAACTGTTTGTTTTTGAATGCTGCCAGGATCTGCCTTGTTTTTACCACCTGTTCATGATCAGCCTTTCCCTTTTCTCCATCAGAAAAGATAAACAATTCTGTCTTTTCTGCACCATACGCTTGCGCAAGAGATTCTAATACCGTTTTGGTGTGTTCTGGTCTGTTATAAACAAATACAATCACAGGTGCATATGTATTTCTCATTTATTTCCCCTTTTTGCATAGTGTTTTATATAATAAATAATATTCTTCAGCCATTTTTTCTGCAGAGTATTCAGCGGCTGCATCTTTCCATATATCAGGTATGAGCGACTCTTTCCTGCATATCCATTTCAAAATAACTTTTTCTAATTGTTCTATATCTCCGTATTCTACAAATTCACAATAATCCATGAGTGCTATACTTTCCATACCGCCGGATTTAAATCCCGCTACAGGTGTGCCACAGCTAAGACTTTCTGCACAAACCATTCCATATGTTTCCTTCTTAGAGGTTACGAGAGTCAGATCGCACAATGAATAATATTCTGCCAGTACATCCATATTAAGAATATTACCAGTAAATATTAAATTGGAAGGATACGTCTTTTTACTATTTAAAAAATACGGTCCCGCAACAATAAAAATCAAATCCGGCATCTTTTCTGCTAGTTCTATTACATACCGGCCGCCTTTAATACTGTCTTCATTATCATAAAATACGGATGTTACATGAAAGACTGCCTTTTTACGGCTATCAATGTTATATTTTTTTCTTAATTTTGTCGTATCCTGTCTTGGGTAAAATGCATGCTTCGTATCTATACCATTCTTTATGACAGTCTTTTTCAGCTTTTTACTAATTGGAGACAGCATCATACGCTCCAAAACCCACGGAGATACTGCAGCCATTACCAGATCAGGATTATCTGAAAGAGCATCTTTCATTCGCTTCCATTCATAAGATGTCCTGTCAAACAGATATGGATGATGAGCATCGAACACATACCTGCAGTTACCGCATCCCATTTTGAATTTTAAGCAGTCAAATGCATAGGCACAATTACCTGTATAATAAAACTCTGCATGGTTTGTAACGGCTACTGGTATTTTCTCTTTTTTCAAAAATGATAACAGTTTTGGAATATTGACCGTATTAGAATTGGGACAATGCAAATGAACTATATCAGGATTCACTTTCCGTATATATCTGCATAATCTCCAGGTTGTTATATAACCTGTGGAATATTGCAGCCCGCTCAATCTGGAAAGTATATGATAAAACAAATACTCCCATTTGTATGCGATTCTATAACAATGATCTGCTGCCGGCTTACATCCTTTTTCGTAACAGAAATAAAATTCACATCTGTCAGAAAGCCTTTCAGCAATAACTTCAATGATTTTGCCTGTGCTTCCTATTTGGTAAACACAGTTAATAGTCATTACTTTCATTACTTCACCTTATATATCTGACCTGTCACAGCTGACAGTTTACTTTACGAAACTTGCAGATTGCTGCAACATCTTATTTGCAGTCTATTGCTGTTTTCTTCAGCTGCTGCACCTTTTACACAGCGCTTTTATCTCCTGTCTGAAAGACTGGTCCAGCTTTTTAATTCTGTCAATTCCATCATATTCCTGTTCCAGATGAATCCCTAGAACTGTATCTGCAATTTTTTCTGCATCTGGTTCATCATAAAAATAAACAAGATCACCTACCGCCGACTTCTCAACTGTCGGTATCCGGATACTGACAACCCGCAGCCCGTTACAAATATATGATAAAATTTTGCTTGGAAATGATGTATCTGAAAATGACGCTTCTGGTATCTGTGTACACAGTCCTATACTGCACGACTGTATAAAAGCTGTATACTGCTGCCCGGTTTTTACACCGTCATAAGAAACAGATGCTCTATCTGACATATTTATACTGTCAATAACGCTTTTCATATTTTTCTTTTCCTGATCTGTTCCAAATCCCAGTATATGTATGTGATATCCGCAAGGCAGATAACAGGCTGCTTTTACCGCCAGCATACATCCTTTTCTTGGATCCAGCGTTCCTGCATAGACTAAATGTATTTTTCCATCCTCAAATAACTGTGTCTGCTTTTGAGGAATCTGATATGTGCCATGAATGACAGCACAGGAAGCACTGTCCATCCCAATTGATTTTTTCAAATAAGCAGTCGGAAACAGATACGCTTTACCAAGCCTGCAGTATTTAAGTTCCAGTGTGCGAATGAACCCTTGTTTCTCTAACACATCAGAATATAATTCTTCCATTTCTAAAATCAGATTGAATTTTTTCAGTTTCATTGCTATCCAGACAGGTATCATCAGATACAGCGAATGATAGACAAGTACATTTTCATTCTTTCTGGTATTGCGCAAAAGACAGAGCAGTAACCCGAACTGCGAAAATATAATCTGCACTTTTTTCAGTATCGGACTGCCACAGCCAAATGTAGCCATGACTTCCAGCGTACTCCTTCTGCCGGCAGAAACGGTTCTTCTGTTAAACCATCCTCTTTTTTCTGCGGTTGGTGCAGAGCTTATGATTTCACAGCTCCCCAGTTCTTCTTCAATTATTCTGGCGATATACGACATTTTCGTTTTCGCAGCAAGCGGAACATCCAGATTCATTTTTTTAACTGATTCATTGCTATAAAATCCAATATATTTCATACTGACTATTGCACACACTTTCTATACAGACTGATATACTGGTCAGCTTCCCTAATGGTAAACATAGACAACGCACGTTCCCTGCATTTTTTCTTTAATTCTGTATCAGACAGCAATTTTTCAATTGTATTTTTCATCATTGTTATATCAAACTGATCAATCACTGCTCCACAGGAGCCTGCAATTTCTGGATTGGCTGTTGCATTCATTACAATCGAAGGCGTACCGCAAGCCATTGCTTCAGCTGTTGTAAGCCCAAATGTTTCTTCCACAGAAAGATTGATATAAACATCTGCCACATTGTAATATACTGCCATTTTATGTTTGTCAGAAACATTTCCAAGATATATTATTTTATTCGATGAAATTTTATCATGACAGACGCCTGCCAGCATGATACAGTCATTGTCATCCAGAGCATCTGCCAGCTCATAGAGACGATAAAGACCTTTATCCCTGCTCCATATAGATGCTGCAGAAAAAAAACATCGTTTTTTTCCTATCTTTTGTTTCCAGGCTTTTATTTTCCTGTCTGAAAAAGGTCTGAATATCTCTGTATCAATCCAGTTATAAATGCGTCTCACAGGATACCGGGCAATCATGGATCGTTTCGCTTCGTTAAGAAGCCAGTCTGAAACGGTTACAAACTCAATTTTTTCTTTGATCTGATCATACCACCGTTCTTTATCCAGGTACATTTTATGTGCGCGGTCAAAAAACCAGCTGGGAGGATATTTTTTTATATATCTGCATCTTCTGCATTCCATTCCGTTGTTCCAGTTTTTACACAAGTGAATCGTATAATAAGAACAGTTTCCTGTAAAAGCCCAGCAGTCATGTAAGGTATAAATAACCGGCACATTATATTTTCCTAAAAAATCAAACAGCATGCCGCAATTCAGGTAATTGCCATGCAGATTGTGCAAATGAATGATGTCTGGTTTTTCTTTTTTTATATACTTTATAAGTTTTTTTGTCGCAGATACCGCCCCATACCCCTGAAGCCCAGTCAGCCTGCTCATTAATCCCTCAAATAAGTATTCTATTCTATTGCCTGGAATTAAAATATTTTTTCTGTCCTGATAAAACGGATGTGTCTTTTTACAGACTGTAACAGAGTAAAA
Source organism: uncultured Eubacterium sp. (assembly GCA_910580075.1). GTDB lineage: Bacteria > Bacillota > Clostridia > Lachnospirales > Lachnospiraceae > Eubacterium_J. Next base: position 23,333 of record CAJTVR010000002.1, read on the forward strand.
TTCTTTTGGATCCAGCCGTTCCTGCAGTTCCTTTATCAGATTGCCTGTACTTCCTAAAGCATAGCTGTAATTTACAAATAATATTTTTTTCACTTCCACATTTCTCCCGCCTGCCAAAAGAATTCATATGGCCTGATATTTAATGAATCAATACTTGAAACTATGAAATACTGAAGAATAAACAGTCCTGTAATAAATATAAAAAACAAAATTTCCTTTCTTTTTGTATACTTTTCAAGCGCTTCAGCAAAAACAACAAATAATGGAATCTGATAATAATATGCCATTCTGGAGATATAGAAATTCTTTGTGGAAAAGATCCATAGACATATACACAGTCCAGATATAGGAGTCAGATAAAGCATCTTCTTTTCATCCCAGTGTTTTGCCCTCATTGTAAACAATACAAAACAAGCTATTGCAAGATATACAGCCAAAAGCAGTATATTGGTAGATACTCCGTTTTCTATTCCATAATACGAATAATATCCCGCTCTGGATAAAATAAAGTCAAAAATGCGTTGCGGGAACAGTGCTGCCACAGCCCACATGCTGATTATAATAAACTCTAAATTCCTTCTTTTTCTTCCGAAAATCTCCAAAACGAAAATTGGAAACAGTGCAGCAGATGACGGATGAAATAAAAATGCTATTACAAAGGCCGCTATAGCTGATTTTTTCTTTTTACAATACAAAAAATCCATTGCCCATAATCCAAATGACACAGCTATCATCTGTCTAAGACCGCTCATATAAAAATCAATCATAGACAGCGTAAAAAAGAAAAAAACAGATAATACTTTATTTCTGGAAAATTTATTTATAAAATGATATAGTGATACAAATGCAAAAATATATATAATCACAAGCGCTGTTTTAAAAGCGATGCCTGCTGTCTCAAGCGTCCCAAATAAAACATAGTACAAAGGCTGATATTTCCAGTTCAGTCCTCTAATGCCAGATTCCAGATATGTATAAGCATTATGATATACAATTTCATAAGTCACAGTATCTGTTCCTACATGCTGTGCCTTAAATGATAGGACAAACCAAAGAAGCACCATATCCAGTATGAGAAAAAGAGAATCTAAATCAGCGGATTTTTTTAAAAACTTTAATTTTATTTTTCTATGACTGTATACCATGCATATTTGTGTCAGCAGCAGGATTAGAATGAATATGTACATACTGGTTCACAGAACTCCTTTCAAAGCATCGGTAAAATTACTGTATATCAGTTTGTTTAAGTCCCTGGCATAAATTTTCATTTTGTCCAGATTATCTTTTTTCAGAGTCATTATATAGGACAGACATTTTTTTACAGAATCATAGCTGCAGTCACACAGAAAACCATTTTTTCCATTTGTTACATAATTACTTATATCACCTGTATTTGTGGCAAATACAGGCGTGGAGCATACAAAAGATTCACTTAATTTTGTTGAAAATCCAAAACGTGATAAATCCGTATCAGGCCTGATAATCAGACTGAAATCAGATTCTTTCACCAGACGTATGCATTCATTATGACTGATCATACCGTAAAAATGTATGGATTCGTTAATATAACTATTAATATATGGATTGTTTTTTCGTAAACTTTTTTCATCAATTCCAGCTATATTTAAACTGACAAAATCCTTTGCATTCAATTCGTACAGTGCACGAATTACCCAGTCTATTTTTTCTTTTTCACAATGCTTTCCCGGATCTCCTGCAAATGTAAAAATAATTTTATCCGTCTGTCTGCCGCTGCTTTCATACTGCCACTTTGGGTCATCTGGATCGACAGTGCCTGGCACGAATGCTGTAGTTGGTAATACTCCGAATTTATCCTGAAATGCTTTGGAAATATAGATCCTTCTCTTCACTCCTGGATACAGCTTTTTCATTCTTAAACAATTGTCCCAGTATTTTATTTTTTCAAAAATCCCTTTGCCAGTTTGAAACCAGTCCATAATATCTGCTACAAAGTGAATTTTCTTTCGTTTACAGAAATTCCTCATTGCCAGCATAGGAATATAACGATAGTCTGCCATAATAAAAGTCCTGATTTTACCGATACCTATTTCAGACAATATTTTTATAATATCATTTGTCCGTATACAGGAATCTGCCCATTCAGTGATTGTTACAGGAGCATTGATCTCATAAACATTCCAGTTTACTTTTACTGACTTCCCTCTTTTAATCTCACTATTTACACCAATCTGCACAAAATGAAATCCCAGGTCTTCACATGATTTTCTAATTCCATGTACACGCTGGCACATTGCATTTTTATCGGGATATTTTATGATTCCAAAATATACAACTGTATTTTTCATTTTTTATTTTGTACCTTTGCTAATCCGGCAGAAACAGTCACCATATAAATTTTTCATAATGTAATTAACTTTTGCTATTCTAAAGTTAAAAGCTGCTGTTTCATTCCGTTTTGACATATTGTAAAGGTTTTGTTTACTTTTTTTCAGCCTTCTTATTGCATTGGCAAATGCATGAACATCATCTGCATCACTGACCGAATATCCATTAACTCCATTTACAGAATAATCTTTGATACCACCGGCACGGGAAGTAAGAAGAGGAAGCCCTGCTGACATTGCTTCTAACGCCGCCATTCCCAGTCCCTCCCGGTGCGATGGAAACGCAAAAATATCTGCACATGCTAAAAACGGCCTTACATCCGGCTGATACCCCATCATTTTTACATGTTCCTCAAGATGATTTTCCTGAAGCAGCATTTCGTAAACAGACTGATTTCTACCCTGTCCGCAAATAATATAATAAATATCCGTATCATTTAATTCTTTAACTGCCTCAATCACAGTCTTATGATTTTTATTATCATTTAATTCACCCGTCGATAATATAACAAACGCCTGTACCGGTATTCCTAATTTCATTCTCATAAGATATCTGTCCAGCATAATCCTGACCCGCCTGTTTCTTTCTGCACCCTCTTTCTGATACGCTGACTGCAAGTCCTGTATGAACGGAAGATCCATGTGTCTAATACGGTTCCATGCATAAATTCCCATCTTCTTTCGTTCTTTCGGATTTCCTAAGATTTTTTCTAAACAGCATGCAATTTCATTTTCTTGATATTCTGTAATAAATCCTTCCTGACCATTTCTTATCAGCTTAGAGCCTTCAAATCCTGCACATGGAATGCCAGAAGCCATTGCTTCTGCAAGCAGTAATAGAATTTCCCTGTCTTTTTGTACAAAAAAAAATGCATCTGCACAATTTAAAATATCAGTAACATCATCACGATGTCCCAGCAAATGCACTTTACTGCTTATCCCCAATTCATCAATCAGACTTTGAAGATGTTCTTTCCGGCTGCTTTGTTCGCAGATCAGATAATGATATTTCGAAAATTTTCTTTTGTCCTGCTCTTTCAGTCTGGCAAACGCTTTGATCACCATATCGTAAGATTCGCCTTCCTGCAGTTTCCCGGCAGATACCAGTACAACATCCTCACTTTTTAATCCTAACTTTTCTCTTTTATACTCTCTTTTTTCCGTCAGCACTCCAAATTTTGTGATATCAACACCGACTCCCGGAATGTATACTACTTTACTGGCATGAAAATTCTTTTTTGCTCTTTCATAATCTTCATGATTGATCGTTATCAGTATATCTGTCCAGTAACTTAACAGCATTTCAGCCGGATAATATAACAGCCAGTTTTTAATGGAACCGCCATTGTAAAAATGGAATCCATGCGCAGTATAAATCATTTTGCTTTTATATTTTTTTCTGTATTTTCTAAATGCTAATCTGGTAAGAGCCGCGCAGATCGGGGAATGGCAATGAACCAGATCAAATTTACGGGTAAGAAGTTTTTTTACCTGACACATAGATTTTATCTGCTGTCTGATATTTGCAAGCTCTCTTGTGAAATCAATCTGAACAGTCTGAATGCCGCTGCCTTTCATTTCTGCAATAAAGCAGTCAATTTTTTCCTGCGAATTAATATCTTCACTCGTATTAAAATTTGCGGCAAGTGTGACCTCAAAACCACTTTCCAAAAGCAGTCTGATATTATTTCTGTTAAAATTGTCAAGCATAGATGCCACACAGGAGATAACCAGTGCCTTCTTCTTTTTCAGCCGGCTGTGATCCAATTTTTCCATAAATAAAATACTCCTCAAAATAATATCAATGTATTAGCAGATTCATCAAAACCGCTCAGCCTCATTTCTTTTCCAGCAGTTCAATCCCAAGATAAATCACCGTCCTGCGATTCATAAACTCTACTTCAACCTCTGCCATCCTCTTATGCAGATTGATCTTCTTAATCATCCCATCCATATCTTTCAGCGGCCCGGACACTACCCGAACCCCGCTTCCCTCATCTACACTTACCTGCGAAAGAGAAACTTCATGCTGCTGCCCGGCCTCCCCGCCGCTGCCATTGCGGTCCATAAGCCTTTCCAGCCATTCAGCATCCCGGCCTTTTAACTGTGCATAATATTCGTCTTCTTTCCCAAGCAGTTTTGTAAGCATTGGTATTTTCTGAAGTTCTATATACAGTTTTCTAATATCATCGGTCGTAATAAAGACATATCCCGGAAGCAGTTTTTCATGTATATCTTTCCAGGAACCATGAAATTTTTTCCTCATATGCCTGGTCGGATGAAAACACTCCCCGTACAGGTCTTGTGAAAGAATATTCGAAATATGTGTTTCTGTCTTCGTTTCCGTCCCTGGCGCTACCTGTAATACATAGTACATATCATCTCTCCTGTCAGCAAACGGCGCATGAAAATTGACTGTAAGCATTATTAAAAAGCAAAATAATACACACCCCTCCAGAAACTTCAGGGTGTGTATCAATAGCTGTTTAAGCATTTCATCACCAGATACCGCATCTGGATTTAGACATGCTTCGCCACCCATGCCTGGCCGGCACGGTTCGTCTCATACTGTGTCATGCTCAAAAAGTCCAGGTGCCCATGCTGCAAGGACTTTTTTAAGCAGTCTTGTCCGTTTTCTGATTGCTGTTTTTATTTCATTCGTTCTATTGGAACTGTATGCAAATAAACTGCGCAGCCTTTGTATGCTGCCTTACCTGCCATCCAAAAGTACAGCTCCCATAACGTTAATATCATTCTCAAGATAAAAATCCATGGCATGATTCAGCATCGGATAAGTCGTTTCTCCAATCCTGCATGCCAGAAGTACTGTCCCGGCTTCTTCCAGCATATCCCACTGGGAAATGTCACTGTCAGGTACTTTTCCCATCACAGCATGAATGCCCCAGTCCTGAAACTGCTGCAGAATCTGTTCCAATACATCCTGTTCCTGTGCTCCTCCTAAAAACTCCAAAGCCAGGCAGATCTTTTGAATACCCTGTTTTTTACAAGCCAGCCTGACACGTCCCAGTGTCTGATCCATACGGTTCCCGGCCTTCCCCTGTCCTGTCTTTCCGGCTTTCTTTCTGACAGACACGCTTCCATAAAGCGGAATGTTATAATATTCCTGAAATTCATTTTCACTTCTGACTGCATTGCGCATCAGATACAGGCATACAAATACACAGCTATATGCAAAAATACCTACACACAGTCCCAGAATCATGTATTTTAAAACAGATGTACCTGAGCCTGTAATAATATTCGTCTCTTCGTCCTTTTCTATACCGCTCTCTTCTGCATAAGCTTTTTTTTGCATTTCGCTCATGCCATCTGTCATTGTTTCCAGATTATCTCTTCCTGTTTTCAAGAGGCTTCTTTTTTCGCGCTGCTGTAACAAAAGTGTATTGTCAGCCCTTGTTCTGCTGATCTCATTCAATAATACCAGTTCGTGGCTTCCACATTTTTTCTTTACGGCAGATGCATATTTCCCCAGCTCCTTTTGCACCGCATCTGCAAGCTGCTGTGCCATTTTTCTATCTTTTCCAGACACTTCTACATACATAACTTTCTCTGTTTCCCAGTCCCCGGAACTGTCCAGGATAATTTCCTGCTGGCTGTCTGCTGCCTGCCAGGCTGTAATCAGTTCAGCCAGATAGACGGCTTGTGTATCTTGAAACAGCTGGTCTGATTTTTGTACAGCTTCCGCTGCCTGGCCATACGATAAGAAAGCAGCATAGCTTTCCACAGCCTTGGGCAGTGTATGAAGATCTGCTCCCTGGATACAGTACTGCAAAAGCACACTCTCCCTGTGGTATGCATCCGCCTGCATCAGGATAGAATTTTCTATGTATTCTTCTACTGCGTCATTTTCTTTTTTTAACTGCACTGCTTCTGCCACAATCCACTGCTCATTTTCGGTCAGTTCCGTTTCTTCCGTCACTGCCTGAACCGGCACACCTGCATTTTGATTTTTCAGATACCCGTATCCGCCCAGAAGAATCATTCCAGCCAGTGCACATACCGCAGTCTGCTTCCATTTCATGAAAAAGCTGCACATCAGGTCAGCCAGGTCTATTTCCAGCTCTCCTGCCTTCTTATAACTATCTGTTCTGTCCATTTTAAACAATCTCCTGTATTTCTTTTTATAAAAATATTCTGACCAGGCTGAATTTCTTCAGATACCCTGAAACAGCAGCATCTGTGAATCTGCATTACTATGAGAATGTTTCTGCCCGTCCATACGAATCACGCTCTGCCCATAATCTCTGCGACAGATTTCATAATACTGACATACATTTCGTAACTCTCTTTTTTCCCGGCAGTTTTGTTCCACACCATTTCCAATGTATGGTCAGAAAGTTTCGGAGTTCCCATAAGCAGTTCCCCCGCATCTGATTCCAGAATCATGCATATGTTCGCAAATGTCTCCAGGCTCATGCGGCGGGTGCCTCTCTCAATATGTCCCATAAACGAAATGCAGATGCCGCACTCTTTTGCAAGCTCGTCCTGCGACATGCCTTTTTCCTTTCTTGCTTTGCGAATCCTCATCCCGATGCCGGCATAGTCTAGTTCCTGCATACGCACCTCCTGTTTTCCGAATGTAAAAGTACCTGTATATGCCTGTTTTTGCTTTTATATCATGCAATGCTACTATAGGATAACAATTTCTAATAAAATGTTATCTGATAGTATTCTATATCAATTCCGATTAATTTACAACTCTTAAGATAAATTTGGCAGTTTTTCTATAATCTGAGATTATTTTTCCAAGTTTATTTTATAATTTTTGTATATAATGTACAATTTTTGACGTGAAATGATTTTTGTTTATAGTTTAAAAGAATATATTTATGAAAGAGGTTGTAATACAGAAGGCTTATCCGTGTATTATTTGAAATTTCCTGCAGTCGGCTTAAATAAAGGAATTTCGGAGATTTTAAGCCTGGATGCGGACATAACAATCTATTAGAAATTGTTATCTTTTAGCATTATCCCAAAAACAGAAATGATTCTTTCTGCCGATTCAATAAGCCTGGCATCACGCTGTCATCTCTTAAAAGTGCCGTATCACCTGTCAAAGCCCCCTGACTGATTTATTTAATTACTATGTTCATAGAAATAGAAATATGTTATACTGTTACATATGCCAGCGTGTATCCGAAAATCATTCCCGCAGTCTGCAATTCCTGATTTATCAGAGTTCAGACAGGGGCTTTACTTCGTTCTGCAGAAAAGATATAATAATAACTGAAAACCAGAGATAAAACTATCCTGGCATAAAATCAGCTATTTTAGAAACATGATTTCAGTAAGGATTTTTATCAGCAGTTACATTAGCTATCCTTAAAAAACAGCATACCGTGCCAGGAGGTATTTATAATGCATAACATACCGGATCAGGAACAAATCAGTGAAAATCCATTAAATGGAGAACTTCTGAAAGAATCCGAATACACATACGATCAGAAATTCAAACAGTTATTTCAAAATAGGAAATTTCTTGTCCCTATTTTAAAAAATGTAGTAAAAGAATATAAAAACCTGACATTGTTTGAAATCGAAGACCTGATTGTTTCCATCACTGGAGAAGAAGAAGTTGCTGCCAGCATTGCTTCTGAAGATGTCGGCAGAGAAGATGAAATAAAAAACTGCTACGACGTGCTTATAGGCTGCCGGCTGCCGGAATCAGAGTCCTCAGTTATGGTGGATCTGTATTTTGACCTGGAGATGCAGCGGGAGCAAAATCCCGGTTATCCGCTGCTGAAACGCGGTATTTACTACTGCAGCCGTATGATCAGCCGCCAGCTGACGAACACGCAGACAGCAGATTATGGAGCATTAAAGCCGGTATATTCAGTATGGATTATTATTAACGATATACCAAAAGCACTGCAGTATTCCAGATATGAAGTATCATTGAAAGGATCAGGCAGCTTAACAAATGCTGCATACGCCCAGAAACGTAAAAAATCCTATCACAATGCACTTAGCAGACTGGACAGCCAGATAGATATGATTCACCTGTGTCTGATTTTTCTGGCAGAAGATTTTATGGATCTGGACGAGACTGATGATGCACTGATCCGGTATATTCAGTCCATATTTATCAGGAAATCTGCTGATGCTCACTATAACCCGTATGCAGATTATTCTAAATCTATTCAGAAGGAGGCGGATCATATTATGACTATTATGGATATGTTTGAGGCCAGGGGTGAAAAAAGAGGCATCGAAAGAGGCGTAGAATTGGGTACCGCCAGAGGTATTATCAATACCGGAAGACGCCATGCCTTCAGCGATCAGATTATCATTGAAGATATTGCTGCTCAGACTGGCTGCAGTTTCCAGGATGCAAAAAAAATACTGTATGATTATAACAATATGTAACTAATTCCAGAAAATTACAGCATACAAGAACCGCCTAATGTATCAGGAAATCTGCTGATGCTCACTATAACCCGTATGCAGATTATTCTAAATCT
>CAJTVR010000002.1:32280-114764 GCA_910580075.1 uncultured Eubacterium sp.
ATTATGACTATTATGGATATGTTTGAGGCCAGGGGTGAAAAAAGAGGCATCGAAAAAGGCATCGAAAAAGGCATTGAAAGAGGCATCGAAAAAGGCATCGAAAAAGGCATCGAAAGAGGCGTAGAATTGGGTACCGCCAGAGGTATTATCAATACCGGAAGACGCCATGCCTTCAGCGATCAGATTATCATTGAAGATATTGCTGCTCAGACTGGCTGCAGTTTCCAGGATGCAAAAAAAATACTGTATGATTATGACAATATACAGCTAATTTCAGAATAATTACGGAACAGGAGAACCGCCTATGCTGGATATATCTTTTTATAAAAACAAAAAAATACTAATCACCGGACACACCGGATTCAAAGGTTCGTGGATGTGCCAGGTACTTCTTATGGCGGGTGCCGATATTACCGGATATGCGCTGAAGTCACCGACAGATCCGGGCCTTTTTGAAATCTGCCGGCTGAAAGAACGGATAAACTCTGTGACAGGTGATATCCGTGACCTCGCACATTTGAAAGAAACTTTTGATGCGGCCAGGCCGGAAATTGTGATACACATGGCAGCCCAGCCACTGGTACGTGAATCGTATCAAAACCCTGTCTATACTTATGATACGAATGTTATGGGTACTGTCAATGTACTGGAGTGCGTACGGACATCGCCTTTTGTAAAATCTTTCTTAAATGTCACGACAGATAAAGTATACAAAAACAGAGAATGGGAATGGGGATACCGGGAAAATGAAGAGTTAAATGGATTTGATCCTTATTCAAATTCCAAATCGTGCTCGGAGCTTGTTACAGACAGCTACCGGAATTCCTTTTTTGCGGATTCAGACACTGCAGTTTCTACAGCACGGGCTGGTAATGTAATCGGCGGAGGCGACTTTGCAAAAGACCGCATTATTCCAGACTGTATCCGTGCTGCACAGGCCGGAGAAGATATTGTTGTAAGAAATCCTTATTCCACAAGGCCTTACGAGCACGTACTTGAACCTGTGACTGCTTACCTGATGATTGCACAGGCACAGTATGAAGACAGAAAAACTGCCGGAAGCTATAATGTAGGCCCGGATGAAACTGACTGCCTGACGACCGGAGAACTGGTCAGTCTGTTCTGCCAGAAATGGACAGAGAAAACAGGCCGGCCGCTCAAGTGGATCAACAAATATGATGGAGGACCTCATGAGGCAGCCTTTTTAAAACTTGACTGTTCAAAATTGAAGAAAACACTGAAATGGTCCCCAAGATGGGATGCACAGACTGCAGTCGAAAAAACTGTAGAATGGTTTCTTGCATATTCAAATCATGAAAATATTACTGCATGTATGGAACAGCAGATTTTAGATTTCTGCAGCAGGTAAAGTTTCTCTGTTATATGCCACAAAAATAAACAGCCCGATACTGGCCAGTTTGTAACTGCACCAGCCAGAATCGGGCTGCTTTTATACACTGCACTAGCCAGAACCCGGCTGCTTTCAGCTACCGCGCCAGCCAGAACCTGGCCGTTTTCAGCTTCTGCTCCAGTCAGAACCAGACTGCTTTCAGTTTCTGCATCTCTCAGAACCTGGCCGCTTTCAGCTTCTGCTCCAGTCAGAACCCGGCTGCTTTCAGTTTCTGCATCTCCCACAGTATCGGCCCGATTCAATGACTTTTTCAAAAAACATGAATTTTATCTGCTATTTCTGCAAATTCAGCTGTTTCTCCCCAGACCAGTTCAGCCGTCCCGCTAGTCCCTTCTGTAACTGCTTTTGCAAACTCGTTTTTTAATTCCAGCGGAATGACCGCATGAATTACAACCCTGTCTGTGTATTCTGTATCCAGTACCGGGATTTTTCTCTGTGCGGTCAGATACTGGATTTTGCCCAGACCGTTATAGTCTGTTACGATATCCAGCATCTGTCCCTGCTGTTTTTCTATCACAACGGCTCCGGCGAGCCCTGCCTGGACAGATTTCTGATATGCCCGCACAAGCCCGCCTGTTCCAAGCAGCGTGCCTCCAAAATACCTGGTAACAACAACTGCTGTATTATGAATATCTTCCCGCAGCAGCACGTCGAGCATCGGCCTGCCCGCTGTCCCGGAAGGTTCTCCGTCATCCGAACAACGGGTCAGTTCATGATTTCTTCCAATGGTAAATGCCGAACAGTTATGAGAGGCATCCCAGTATTTCTTTTTGACTGCACCGATAAATGCCGCCGCTTCTTCTTCACTGGTTACCGGCTGAACAGCTGCAAGAAAACGGGATTTTTTTTCTATAATTTCACCGCTGCCGCTTTCGTAAGTCACTTTATAACTGACAGATGACATATCCTCCTCCTTTAGCGCGAAGCATTTTTCAAACACACGCTGATACTGCAGCGGACCTTTCAGCTCTGTCTGCCTGCTGCAGACAGATAAAGCCCGCTGTAGTACTAGTCAAAATCCATAATTACTTCTGTAGGAACTCCTTCCCCGGCACCTGGCTGCGGTGCACCCGGCTGCTGGCCGGTGCCTTCTCCCGGCGGCGTATCCGGCTGGCCAGTGTCTTCTCCCGGTGCACCCGGCTGCTCTCCGGCCTCTCCTCCCGGGCCGTCCGGCTGCCCTGCATCTTCTCCCTGCGGCGTGCCCGGCTGCCCGTTTTCCGGGTCTGTAGCTGTACCGCCTTCTTCCGGTGTATCGCCGGACGGTGTCTGCGGCGGTATCTGGGTCTGGCTTGTGTGAATATTGCAAATATTATTCAGGCTGCCTGTGTACAGATAAGGCCCGTCCTCAGAATCCGGCGAACCTCCGATTATACGTACGGATGACGCAAGCACACTTCCCGGACAGTACGGCCCTGCCATACGCCCGGATGACGCACAGACACGGATCGATGCATGATGCACACACTCTTCTTCCGGTACAGAGCCTTCTGCAAAAAATTCTGTTACTGTCATATCACCGCGCGGGTCGCGGGTACAGATGCCTGATTTTACAGGCATGCCTGATTTTTTACATACTTCAGCCGTAATAATGCCGGAAGGCATTTTAAATTCCTTATTTTTCAGCCCCTCATGTATGCGGCTCATCACCGCACGCCAGATCATCTTCGGATAAGAAGTCGTACCGTCGTCCTGCGGTGTATTATCGTCATAGCCTCCCCATACTACAAGACTGTAATAAGGTGAGAACCCGGCAAATAAAGCGTCTTTGCTTTTCGTTGTCGTCCCGGTTTTTCCGGCAAGCGTCATTCCTTCAAAAGCGGCCTGGCGTCCTGTACCTGTCGTTATCGCCTCCTGCATCGCATTCGTCAGCAGCCAGGCTGTGGTTTTCTTTAAGGCTCTGTGCTTTTGGGGCTGGTTATCAATCAGCACGTTACCGTCATGGTCAATAATCTTTGTATACAGACGCGGCTTGATGTAAGTGCCTTTATTAGCAATGGCTGCATAAGCGGCCGTCAGTTCCAGATTGGTCACGCCCTTTGTAATGCCTCCCAGCGCAAGTGCTTCCGTACGGTCCTGATCCGTTAATGTTGTAAATCCAAATTTTTCGGTCAGGTAATCATATCCGGTGTCGATTCCGATATCCGAAAGTGTCTTTACTGTTACGACATTAATAGACTGCTTAATTGCTTCCCGAATTGATGTAAATCCCGTATATTTATTATTATAATTTTTTAACGGCGTGCCGTTTGAATATGAGTAAGGCGCGTCATCTTCAACCGAAGCAAGCGTCATCTGCCCGGTATCGATTGCAGGTGCAAATGCTGCGAGCACTTTGAAGGTCGAGCCAGGCTGGCGCACGCTGTCTGTTGCGCGGTTCAGTGTACGGTTCGCTGTCTTTTCCCCGCGTCCGCCAACCATTGCTTTTACTTCTCCTGTCTTTTGGTCTATCACTGTAAGCGCTGCCTGGGGTTGTACGGTAAACGTAACTGTCTGTCCGTTTTCCGGCACAGTGTCTCCCTCTTCTAAAATATCATTCTTGTATTTCTCGACGGCTGCCATTGCTTCTTCCTGAGAATTAAAGTTAATTGTATATGACTTGTCCGCAGACTGGTAATATGCCAGCATTGTCTGTTCGTCATAGTATTTAAACTCGCCGTCTGGTTTTTGTATTGTCAGCGTCATGGAAAAGGAAGTTTTCGGACTGGCCGGATAATTTGCCATGTTATTAACTTCCTCATCACAGATAGCCTGAATGTCCGGGTCCTGCGTAGAATAAATCGTAAGCCCGGTATTGTATAGCCTCTTATATGCTTCTGTCTGCGAACAGCCCAGTACATTCATCAGATCTTCGATCACCTGCTCTGTCAGCGCATCGTCAAAATAAGAATGGACGCTGGACTTGTCCTGCTGTCTTGCATTGACTTTCTGTATCCGTCCGTATACATTGTCATCCATGGCTTCATCGTACTGCTGCTGGGTAATTAAACCCTGCTCCTGCATATCGCCCAGCACTTTTTTTCTCCGTTTACGGTTATCTTTCGGATGCGTAATCGGATTATAGCCGGACGGGTTTTTCGTAATTCCGGCAATGACCGCAGATTCTGATAATGTAAGCTCTGATACGTCTTTGCCAAAATACCGCCTGGATGCTGACTGCACTCCGAGTGTATTCTGTCCCAGGTTCACAGTGTTCAGATAATTCTCTAAAATCCAGTCTTTGGATTCGACCTTTTCTAACTGCAGGGCCAGATACTGTTCCTGTATTTTGCGTTTAAAACGGTCTGCCTGGGATTTTTCAGCCGTCCATGTCGTAAATACATTATTTTTCAGCAGCTGCTGCGTAATCGTGCTGGCACCTTCGGAAAAATGAAAACCCGCTGCAATGCCTCTGATGCCCGCACGGATAATTCCTTTGATATCTATGCCGTTGTGCTCCCGAAACCTGGCATCCTCGATTGCAATAAATGCATTCTGCAGATGAATGGGTATTTCATCCAGTGTTACATAAACCCGGTTTGATCCGGAAGCCACCAGTGTAGCAGTCGTATTTCCTTTCGAATCCAGAATGGTAGACAGATATCCCGTCGGTGAAGCGTCAATCTCATCTATGCCAGGCGAAGCTGACAGAATACCCTGGTATGCGCCGTATCCTGAACTTGCAATGCAGACTGCGAGCGCTATGACAGCAACAAAGCAAAACTCAAAGAAAACCGTAATCAGTTTCCTTCCTATTTTGCCCCGTTTTGCTATAGCCGCTTTACGCTTTTTCTTCGTTCCTTCCTTTCCGAAATTCATGCAGACCTCCTGTATCCTGCTGCCAGACAGATCAGCAGTATCTTATAAAAATATCTGTACATTTTCTATCCATTCTGTACCCATAATCCTTCTGGCAGATTTTTTATAGCAGTAATTTTATTCTGTGCATATTATAACAAATAATCCCGGATTTGTAAAACAGAAAGAGGATGCTGCTGATATAACAGATGTTTCCCAAAACTGCATAAGAAAAGGGCTGTCACACCAGGAAAAACGATACAGGGTATAGTAGTTTAAATCCTTCTTGCAGACTATATCTTGTATATATTTTACTTCGTGTGACAGTCCCATCCTAGTTTCTGTCCTCATAAAAATGATAAATAACTGCCTGTTTCACTAGCAGGGTACTTACATGCATCCCTGTCACTTTTTATGTCCGATCGAAAGAAACAGTTTCCGCTTCCCGCCCTGTTCGCTGAAAGCCTTTTTTTAAGATTTTTTCCTGCCTTCCAGCTCTTCGATTCTGCTTTGAAGCATGCGGTTTTCCTCCATTAGCTGCATGCAGCAGGCTCCTACAAAGCGAATCAGGTCATCCTGCATATGCGGATTGTCTTTCTCCCATTTCGGGATATCCTTCCATCCGGGTTCAAACAGCGGCTGGCCTTCAAAATACATCTCAGACACCTGTTCATTTTCTTCCCGGTACTGTTCCAGAAACGCTTCCGCTTCTTCTTTGGAAAACATTTCACATGGATATTTTTCGCCGGACAAATCTGCATAGGTAAGCAGCGCCCGCCTGAAAAAACTGTGATAAACCGGGTTCATTTCCGGCATTCCGTTCAGCACCCGCTGAATCTCATGCGTATTGCCCGCAAGTCTTGTATTGCGTAAAGACTGTTCGATATGGTATTCATCTGTCAGTTCCAGCCCGACTGTATCCAGGAAGTCCGAATATACAGATCCGCCTTTAAAGTGCTTTGGTTCAAAGCGTCTGACAATAATATTTTTCTCGCCCCAGAATGCTGCTATCTTTTTTAAATGTGTCGCGTACTTCATCTTGTTAATCGATACCAGATCCTGTACATAATCATTCCACGGCTTATCTGCCCCGTTTCCAATGCCGCTTTTTACCATCTGATTCCATCCAGAAATCAGATACGTATCCTGCCTTCTTAAATATACAATAACTTTCACTTTAAATCCGGCTTCTTTTGCTTCTGCCTTTAACGCTCTCCACATATTGATGCGCTGCTCGTAAGCAGACGACCAGATGCCTTCATCTGAAAGTATAATGCTGTGGTATTTCTGAAATAAATCCAGAATCCGGTCCATGCCTTCCCGAAATCTGCCGCTTGATCTTTCAGACGCTTCTGCAATCAGAAAATGAGCGTTCCTTCTTTCCGATACGTCTTTATACGAATATGGAAACAGCGGATAACAGTACCCTTTCTGATTCAGCACTTCCTGATTATCTATGCAGAAACTCTGAACAGCTGTTGTTCCCGTCTTTGTTGTGCCAATATGCACATAAAGTGTTTTTTTCATCCCCAATGTCCCTCTCAGATCTATTGTTACTTATATCCATGTCCTGCTGCCGGCAGTATTTTGATTCGGTATCCTTATACTGCCTGGCATATACCGCATTTGCATTCCTGGCGCATTTCGGATTTACTGCTTTGACACCGCATCCTGCCAGAACTTTCATGTCCTGATTCTGCCTGATCTGCCACGCCTCAGTATCCCAGTGCTGCCGCCAGCTGTGCAACACATGCTTCAATGCTTCTGCTGCTGGTATCGATAACGGCTTGCGGCTGCAAAGGAGCTTCATAAGCGCTTGTAATTCCTGTAAATTCTGCAATTTCGCCTTTTCTAGCGGCCTGATACAGGCCTTTGACGTCCCTTCTTTCACATTCCTCCAGCGGCGTGCTTACATATACTTCCATAAAGCAGTCTCCGATAATCTGGCGTGCCGTCTGCCTGTCTCTCAGAAACGGCGATATAAAGGAAGTCAGCACAATCAGGCCGGCATCGTTCATAAGTTTTGCTGTTTCCGCAATCCGGCGAATATTTTCAATCCGGTCTTTTTCTGAAAAACCAAGATCCCTGTTCAGTCCCAGGCGCACATTATCCCCGTCCAGCAGCATGGTATGCTTACCTTTTGCTGCCAGATACTGCTCAAATGCATTCGCAAGCGTTGATTTCCCGGAGCCGGAAAGCCCGGTAAACCATATCACAGCTGCTTTTTGTCCCATCTGCTCTTCCCGGTATGCCCGGGTAATGTCCATTTCATGCCATGTAAGATTGCGTTCCGTTCCAGCAGTCTGATTCTCCAATGTATTGTTCCTCCCTTTCCTCTGAATGTGTTCCTGCATTACAGGAGTATTTCTTATCAAAAAACTGTTTTCCTGTACTTCAGGAATGTCTTTTATCAAAAGCTGCTGCTTTCCTTTCCCGCTTTCAGAAGTGTCTTTTATCAAAAGCTGCTGCTTTCTTTTCCGCTTTCAGGAATGTCCTTTATCCATAACTGCTGCCTTCCCTCCCTGCAGCTTATAGTGTTATGACTGGCAGTAGCAGCGTAAACCGGCTGCCCTGTCCCGGACTGCTTTCCGCATATACAGTGCCGCCGTGCTTTTGCGCGATTTTCATTGTCAGCGGAAGCCCCAGGCCAAAGCCCTGTGAATTTCTGGATTTATCTGTTTTATAAAAACGCTTGAAAATATGCGGCATATCTTCTTTTGCAATCCCGGGTCCGTAATCTTTTACAGATACAAATACCATGCCGTCCTGTACGCCCGTCTCTATTTCTACAGCATATCCCTCGCTGCCGTACTTTACTGCATTCCCGGCCAGATTCTGTATTGCAATCATAATAAGGCCGATATCTCCCATTGTACGTGCTTCGGCAAGCGTAAGTTTGATCTTTAAGCTGTCGTTAGATTTCTGCTGTAAATCTTCACAGACGGATTCCACAATCTCAGGAAGGTCAATCTCCTCTTTCTGAATCTCCACACGGTCATAATCCAGTCTGGACAAATCTAACAGTCTTGATATAATAGCTCCTGCTTTTAACGACTGGCGCTCAATGACTTCAAATGCTTCCTGATATTCCTCTCTGCTGACAGTTTTGCCGCGGGCATACTGGCACTGCGCCGTCATCACCGCAACCGGCGTACGCAGCTCATGCGCTACGTCCGAAGTAAACTGCTCCTGCTGGCGGAAGGTTTCTTCTAAACGGTCCAGCATCCGGTTATTCGCCTGGGCAAGCACGGTAAGCTCATAAAACCTGCCCTGATATTCCATCCGGCCGGACATATTCATATTCTGTCCGACTGACTCTGCCATCTGGCACATTTTTTTCAGAGAACTGGAAATCCGCCTTGAGAACATGATCCCTCCTGCAATTGCAGCACAAGATACAGCCAGAATACTTAAATATGCCAGATATTCCAGAGTCTGGTAACGGCTGTACGCATCAGATTTACAGACAATCGCCCTTAAATAAATCCTATTGTTTTTGTTTTTACTTTTCTCTGCCTGTTTGCGCATATCCCGGATATAGAAAACTTCCCCTTTTTCTGAAACCTGCTGCAGTCTTTTCAGCATCGGTTTCAGATCCTGCGGGCAGCCTTTGGGGTATTCGCCCAGAATCACGCTGCCTTTTCCATTCAGTATCAGATAATGAATATCTCCGTTTTTTTCTACGAATCCATCGTCATATTGAATCTGGCCATTCTCGTCAATCGAGATTTCTTTCAGATTGCTGTACACTTCCCGTTCCAGATTCTGCCTGATATCATATTCCACAGCTTCATTTGCCAGTATATGCACAAATATAAACATCGCTGCAGCCATGACTGCAAATACCACAATCAGAAGCTTCAGTATATAATGCCCGATTGTTACCTGTTTTATCCCTGCGGTCTTAATACATACCCCACCCCTCTGATTGTCTGTATCAGCTTTGTTTCATATGGGTCATCAATTTTTTTGCGCAGATAACGGATATACACATCAATGACATTAGAATAACTGTCATGATCCATATCCCATATATTCGCCTCTATCTGTTCTCTGGAGACTACAATATTCTGATTGCGGATTAAATAAAGCAGCACAGAAAATTCTTTTGGTGAAAGACTGATATGATCATTCCCGCGCCGTACTGTATGTTCGTTGCAGTCTACGGTCAGTTCTCCGCAGCGGTAAATATTTTCACGCACTCCGGCTTTTTTACGTGTCATGGCCCGCACTCTTGCAGACAGCTCCTGAAACGCAAACGGCTTTACCATATAATCATCCGCCCCTATATCCAGACCCTCTACGATATCATCAATATGACTGCGGGCAGATAAAAACAGCACAGGTGTCTGGACGCCCTGTGTACGCGCTTTTTTCAAGACCTCAAGACCGTTCATTTTAGGCAGCATAACATCTAAAATCGCTCCGTCGTACTCTTCCATCGTCAGGTAATCATAAGCACTTTCTCCGTCAAAGCATGTGTCCACCAGATATCCTTCTGACTCCAGCTCTTTTTTAATAATATGATTCAAATCTTTTTCATCTTCTACAAGCAGTATCTTCATCTTACAGTATTTCCTTTGCCTTCATTATTATATCCTTAATAATGCCGCATTCCCTGGTACAGAAAATCCTGCTGTTTCTATGAACCAGCCTGCCTGAATTTTTCCGCTTCCCTGCTGCCTGTGCACAGTCTGCCTGAATTTTTATGATTCATCCAGCAGCGTTGTGCGGCACAGCGCGAAAAATCCAGGTGCTATTTTGCGCAGCCCGGATGCTGTCAGGTAAATCACAGCTGTCGTGCATAGAACTGCCAGCACATATTTTGGATACAGATTTGCATAATTCTGTCCCGGATACATACGCACAAGTGCATGACTCCAGTAATTGTGCGACAGATATACCGGAAAACTGATTTTTCCGAGGAAGTATATCATAGGTTTATTAAAAAAAGATGAAAGCAGGCTCTTGCCGCTGAAGGTTACAACGACTCCGGCTGCAAATAAAAGCAGCATAACAAAATCCATCTGGGAACCTTTATGCGCATAAGACCAGGCGATTACCCCAAAATAACAGCACAGTTCCAGCATTGTCAAAAGTGCTTCTGCGAGTTTTGACAGCCTCAGATCTTTTATTTTCTGACAGATTCCCCAGCAGATGACGCCCATGCACAGTTCTCCAACCGCACGCAGCCAGCCTTTATAGCAAAATCCAAGCCAGTCCGTCGGTCCCCGCAGGTCTCCGACATTTTTTGAAAGATACCCTAGCGCTGCAATTGCAAGAACCGGTGCCCATACATTTACAAAGACGTCCCTGTTTTTCAGGAATAAAGGCACGAGCACGAGCATCGCTAACAGCATCGCAGATATATACCACGCTGCCGGATTTGCCTTAAATCCTTCCAGGCCGGACTCCCGCAGAAAGAACATGTCCCATACGCCTGTCATCAGATCTTTGATCAGAGCAGCTGGAGTGACATTTTTCTTTGCAATATGCTGTACTACAAACCCGATTCCCCATGCAATGAAAATCTCCGGACAGAGACCTTTGATTTTATGCAGCATAAAATTACGGCTGTCTCTTCCTACCAGAATTTCATCTTCTTTATAACGGGAAATGGAAGCAGCCATCAGGTAGCCGGAAACAAGAAAAAAGAATTCGACCGCAATCGCTGCACCGACAAAAGGGGTTGTTTTAATTTTAGTCAGATTCGAGGAATGAAACTGCACAACCAGAATGGAAAAAATAAATTTCCAGAAATCGATAGCGCCGTTACGTGTCTTTGTCTGTCTGTCTGACATGATATGCATTCTCCTTATTAGTTTAGTATGGAGGCATTATAGCAAAAAATCACAGAATCCGCAATCATTATTGCAGCCGGATTTGTGCCGGATTTCCTGGAATGGATGAGAATTTCCAGGCAGACGAAAAAAAGACCGCCGCACTAAGCATGTTCTTAATGCGACAGCCTCTTTATAGTTCGAATCCGGGGGACCGGGCAGGACGTCTGCTACTGTCCCTGCCGGTCTGCCTTCTGACTTTTCATTTTTCCGGCCAGGTGTTCCCGCCGCAGAATGCTGACAATTTCTTTCTGTGCCTCTTTGGATATTCCCTTTTCAGCATAGTAAGACGTCTTTGCCCTGCTGCCTCCTGCACTGCTCCTGGCAATGTTTATTTCCCTGGGCGCTTCTACAAGCACATGGATATTGTTTGCAGAACCGCCGGAAAAAACGACTTTTACTTCTTCGCCAATCCGAAGATAATCACCTGGTTTTAATGTAAGTTTCAGCATATATAACCTCCCTGTTTTCCCGGTTTTACCCTGTCCCCGTTATTCTTTTATGTTAGCCAAGCAGAGAAAGAACGCCCTGTGTAGACTGATTTGCCTGTGCAAGCATTGCCTGGCCTGCCTGTGCAAGAATGTTATTCTTGCTGTATTCTACCATTTCAGATGCCATATCTGTATCACGGATGCGTGATTCTGCAGAAGTTGTATTCTCAACAACGTTATCCAGGTTGGCAATTGTATGCTCTAAACGGTTCTGGATCGCACCCAGTGAGCTTCTCTGTGCAGAAACTTTCGAGATTGCATCCTGGATTGCATCAATCGCATAAGTTGCTCCTGTTCCGTCTGCATCAGATAAATCAAGCCCTTTAATACCCAGATAAGATGAATTCATCGTCTTGATGTCTACCTGGATTTTATTTGTCATGTCTGCGTCTGCGCCTACATGGAGATTGAAGCTCAGTGTTTTAGCAACTGTTGCAGAAGCTGTTGTAATGTTAAATACATTCTCTGCTCCAGCGCCTGCTGCATTTTCTAATTCAGCTGCTTTTGCTGCAGTTATAACTGTTTTATCATCTGTTACAGCTATTTTTGCTCCATCCACGGCTACACCTGCATCTGGTGTAAACTCAACAACTGCACCTGCTGCAATCAAAGCTTCCATATCTGCTGCCGTCTTGTCAGCGCTTGTAGTATTGTTTGTAGCATGTGTCAGATTTGCAGTATTTGTGCTGTTATATACAGCATCTCCGTTTCTGTCTGTAAAAATATACAGTGTAGTTGTTCCGTCAGAAATGCTTCCGACTGCCTTAAGAGCAGTACCATTACCGCCTGCTGAAGCGCCGGCTGCTGCGGCTGCTGCAGCAATCGCATCCGTCACTGCTGTCTTTACATTATCTGCCGTATCGCCAATTGTATACGCTGTGCCGTCAATTGTTACTGTGTCGCCAGCTTTATAATCAGCTTCTGTCTTTTCTGTTCCTGCCGCTGCTGCGTTTTCTACTTTTGCAGTGCCGTTTGTATCACCGATCTGGTTTGCTGCAAGCAGTTCCTTCTTTGCCAGCTCATAAGCTTCTTTGGCAGTGATTTCATTATCTGCCCTTTCAGCTGCATCATAATAAAGTTTTTCTCCTTTATCATAAGCTGCCTTGATTTCTTCTGCACTGAGCGCCTCTTTGCCGCCTTTTGCGTATACCGGCTTATCAACAGTTACATTTGTAACTTCGCCGTCTGTCATGGCAGGAGTCGGTGTTGTTGTACCGCCATCCACGTCTGCATTTTCAATTACAACAGCTGCTGCACCGCCTATTTTTGCTTCTTCGATCGTAATCTTGTCATTTGCTTCTGTGACTACCCAGTCGTCGCCAAGATCTGTCTGTAACTGTGCTGCTATGTCCGCTACAGTTGCAAAATTAGCCTCTGTATAGGATTTTCCGCCGATATCTACTGTACCGTTAGTGGTCCAGCCTGTCAGGTCAATCTCGCTCTTTGCTTTTGTGCCTTCTGCTTTGTAATCCTCAGCCTTTACTTCATTTGTCTGGCTGACAGCGCCTGGCGTTGAGTAAAGTTCTTTTCCCTGCTTATATGCTTCTGTGATTTCCTCAGCAGTCAGCTCTTCTTTGCTGTTTTGTGCATACAGCTTTGTCTTTGCTTCTACGCTGTCAAGAGATCCGTCTGTCATAACAGGTGTCGGTGTTGTTGTACCGCCATCCACGTCTGCATTTTCAATTACAACAGCTGCTGCACCGCCTATTTTTGCTTCTTCGATCGTAATCTTGTCATTTGCTTCTGTGACTACCCAGTCGTCGCCAAGATCTGTCTGTAACTGTGCTGCTATGTCCGCTACAGTTGCAAAATTAGCCTCTGTATAGGATTTTCCGCCGATATCTACTGTACCGTTAGTGGTCCAGCCTGTCAGGTCAATTTCACTCTTTGCTTTCGTGCCCTTTACTTCATAATCTCCGTCCGGGCCTTCTACGGCAGCCTTTTGTTCTGCATCGTCAACAATCTTATAATTTTTGCCGCCGATATTTACAGTGTCGCCTGTCTTCAGCTCATCCATTACAAAGGTTGCTGTACCGTTGCCGTTATCTGTCAGCTTTCCTTTTAAACCTGCATCATGTGCCGCCATTTTCACATTTTTTGTGCCATCGTCACCCTTTAACAGGTAGATTTCATTAAATTTTGTAGTCTCTGCAACACGGTCAATTTCGGTTGCAAGCTGATCGATTTCTGCCTGAATGGCATCACGGTCTTTCTGGCTCTCTGTACCGTTTGCTGCCTGGGTTGCCAGCTCGTTCATACGCTGGAGCATGGAGTGCACTTCTGTCAGTGCGCCTTCTGCAGTCTGTACGGAAGATACGCCGTCCTGAGCATTCGTAGATGCCTGGGAAAGTCCGCGGACCTGTCTTCTCATCTTTTCCGAAATCGTAAGTCCGGCTGCATCGTCTGCTGCACGGTTGATTCTGTAACCAGATGAAAGTTTTTCTGTGGATTTTGACTGCTGCCCGGATGTGATTCCTAAGAGCCTGTTTGCGTTCATTGCCTGTAAATTGTGCTGTACTACCATTGACATAAAATGTACCTCCTTGTGGTCTTAATTGTCTGCCGCTGCCTTCCTTTGCGCGGCTTTGCGGGAATTCCGTTTCCCTTTTTTCTAGTTTCCTGTCCGGATCTGCGCCTTATCCTGCAGGATCCGGAATGCAACAATTTGTTATAAACTGTTGCATTGTCATAAGGAGGAAATCAGACTATGGGAACGGCTCAGCCAATCAAAAACGAAGAAGCACTCAGAGAATTTACCGATTATTACAGGCTCACACGGCCTTCTGCAAGAAACTATGCACTTATCATCTTTTCATTAAATACCGCGCTTCGCATCAGTGACCTTCTTGCCTTGAAATGGGAAAACATTTATGACTTTGAATCAGAAAAAATGACGAAACATTTATGCATACGCGAGCACAAGACCGGAAAGATTTCCGTAATCGCTCTAAACAGCCGGATTCACGCTGCCGTATATTTTTATATGGAAGAACGCTGCCCGGCAAAAGGAGAATTTCTATTCAGCAGAAATACTTCCCACACCGAACCGCTCAGCCGTACACAGGCATACCGGATTATCCGTAAAGCAGCCGCCGAAACCCTGCATCTGCCAAATATCAGCTGCCATTCCATGCGCAAGACATTCGGCTATCATGCCTGGAAACAGGGCACGCCGCCAGCGCTTCTAATGGATATATACAATCATTCCACTTATGCGCATACCAAACGCTACCTCGGCATAGATCAGGATGAACGGGATTCTGTATTTCTGGAGGTTATGCTGTAACTGCAAAATTTTTCAAAAAAATACGAAAAAACACTAAAGTATTCCTGCATCAGTCCGATATATTAGGTGTAAATAAAAAATGCAACAGTTTATAACAAACTGTTGCATTTTTTGTTGATAGTATTTTAATAGTATACAATATTTATCCGGTATTTAAACAGTGCGTGCGAAAAAACAGGGCTGCCACATAAATCAAAACAGTTACGTTTCTCTTAATGCGGCAGCCCTGGAAAACCTTATGGGTATAAAATTTCTACGGCACATGCATGCTCTTTTGTTTTTCAGTCATAACTAATTCCGGCCGCTAGAATCCTTCCTGTATATTTTGCTTTTTCTCCAAGTTTCCCTTTCAGGCGCAGTGCATAATTTTTATTTTTAATCTGTGAAACGGCCTCCTGCGGAGTACTGTCTATTTTCAGCTCCAAAATAATGGCATCATCATTTTTATGTTCCGGATAAAAAATAAAATCCACGTATCCTCTTGCAGCTTTATCTTCCCGTTCCACCCGGTACTTATCGCGCGCAGCCAGATAAACAAGATTCACTACAGCCGACAGTTCAATTTCACTGTTGTATGAAAAAACAGGAGATTCCGTATCATGTGCAAAATTCAGTATTTCTGCCATTGTACTGGTATTTCCGGCAAGTGTGGCTGTAAGCATTTTCTCTGATTCGATTGCAGGACGATGGACATATCCAAGGCTGCTTTTGGACATCAGCAGCTCCTGAAACTGTTCCATCAATTCCCTGTTAGGTATAAAAACGGAACCGTCTTCGTATGTCAGCAAACCGTATACCACCATCGCAGAATAAATCTGATTTTTCGTATTTAATTCAGCGGATGTAGCAGCATATCCCTGAAGTTTTACTGCGATATGTTCTCCGGCAATCATCAGTACCAGGTCGTCACGAACATCACGGATATTGTTACGTATATAATAGAAAATCTCATCATAAGGTCCGGAATTCGTCCAGTAACTGCTAATCTGGTTATCGGTCAATGCACATATCACTGAACGCGGATTATACAGCCGGATTCCCGCTGCAGTATGATATCCGTCATACCATTCAGCCAGTTCCTGCCGTGTAATTTTTGCATCAGGAACCGAATTCTGGTAAGAAGCAAAAAGCCTGTCTGTTTCCGCATCAGAAAATCCAAAATATTCGCTGAACTTTTCTCTGGATGACATGTCGTATTCCTGAAACATGTTAATCTCTGAACCGCTGGAATATTTTGCTATAGGCAGAACGCCCGTCATATAGGCCAGTTCCACATAGGCCCGTCCTTTTAACAGATCCCGCAGAAATTCCAGATAACTCTTTTTGTTTTCGCCGCTGACAAAATTTTTATGAAAAATCGCGTCCCACTCATCGATAATAAATATAAACCTGGTTCTTGTTTTTTCAAAAATCAGCTGCAGATTATCCCATACTGCTTCCCCGATATCAATCTGATACTGTGGGTATGCTTCTGCCAGATCTTTGTTTATTCCGTTTTGTATTCGCCCGATATAGCGTTCGTAGCTGCTGCAGTTTCTGGGAAGCCTGCTAAAATCAATATAAATAACATCCCATTTGTTTAAATGCTTATGATATTGTTCATAACCGGCTATGTTAAGCCCGTCAAACAAAGACTTTCCGTCAGCAGCTTTTCCATAAAAAGCCCCCAGCATCGTTGCCATTACGGTTTTCCCAAACCGCCGCGGCCTGGTGATGCACAAATATTTCTGGCCGTCTGAAGCAGACTGAATAACCTGTGCAATTAAATCCGTTTTATCTGCAAAAAACCTGGTACCGGCAAGTTCTTTATACGATTCATACGGAGCAATGCTGTTTAGAAAAATTCCCATTTTTCGCCTATTCCTTTTCCTTTCAGATATTTACCGGAATCCGCCCAGCCTGAACAATCCACAGCCGGCTGTTACAGAATATTATACCATAGTATCAGACTGGCTGAACATTTATTTTCTATCATCATATGAATTTTCATTCAGCCACGCAGTCTGGCACGTTCTTTCACAATTTCAAGAAAATCCGCTTTCACATCTTCGTACTTTGAGGCATCCCGCAAAACCGCTGACGGATGGTACACGGCCGTCAGCGCGCAGTTTTTCCTATATGTCCATGTGCCATGCTGTCTCGTGATTTTATAATCCGGCGAGATAATACGCTGTGCGGCGACACGGCCGAGGCAGACGATGATCGCGGGTTTTAAAAGAAATGTTTCATATTTTAAATATGGAAAACATGCATCTTTTTCTTCGTCTTTTGGATCACGGTTGCCGGGAGGATGGCATTTTATAATATTGGTTATGTAAATTTCCTCTCTGCTCAGACCGCAGTCCTGTAATAGATGATCTAATATTTCACCGGAACGTCCCACAAACGGCATTCCTTCCTCATCTTCCTGCCCTCCCGGAGCTTCGGCAATGAGCATAATATCAGCCTGGTAATTTCCACGTCCCATAACAGGCCTGTGCCTGGTCCTGCTCAGAGGACAGCAGACACAGTCAGCGACGTGCTTTTCTATATCCTTCCATGTATACTGCATAAACTCTCCTTTGTAATTTTCCACACCTGTGAATGCCTGCCTGGATTCCGGCCAGGCTGCCGTTAATCACTTTGTCAGATATTCTTTATCACACCCGCGAATATCTGCTCGGATTCTGGCCAAACTCCCGTTTAAACGCTTTGAGAAAGTTTGAATAATCCCGGAATCCGCACCAGAGACAGGCATCCATAACCGTACTGCCTGTGCGCAGCATGTCCCTGGCGATAATCAGCCTTTTTTTCATAATATACTGATACAGCGTCAGACCTGTAAACTGCTTAAACTGTCTTCCCAGATAATACTTGCTTGTGTAAAATATGGAAGAAAGCAGATCCAGGGATAATTCTTCTGTAATATGGTCATTAATATAAGTGATCATCTGATTGATTTTTCCGTTTTCTGTCATGTCCTGCTTGACAGAATCCGGTGCGTCATAATAGGCCCTCGAAACATGGACTAAAAATTCTGTCAAATAAGCCGTTGTAAGTGCCGCGCTGCCAGTCTGCCCGCTGTTTTTGGCCCTGGACATCTGGATGCAGAGCTGCTTTAGCTGGGCAATGCTCTGGCTGTCAGGACGTACCAGCCTGTGGTCGTTGATGGCCGCATCCGTAAAACAGGATGTAAAATCTTCGTCAAAGAAATACTGCATATATTCAAAAAAATCGTTGGCAAGCCAGATTACAATCCGCTCGTAAGGCTTGCCGGGATGCACATCCGAACAGTGCAGGTCTGCGCTGCTGGTTAAAAGGATATCTCCCGGCCTTAGTTTATAGTTCCTGCCTTCTATGACATAATTTACATTTCCGGACAGGAAAAAGAAAATTTCATAAAAAGAATGCTGGTGAGACTCTACTTTAGGAGGAGTTTCATTGTAAAAATGGTGAAATTCGTAAAACCGTTCTTGCATAATCTGACTTGGATTAAATTTTTCTTTGTACATAATTCACAAAACTCGCTTTCCAGTATTAACTATTCTGCATGAAAA
Organism: uncultured Eubacterium sp.; assembly: GCA_910580075.1. Taxonomy (GTDB): domain Bacteria; phylum Bacillota; class Clostridia; order Lachnospirales; family Lachnospiraceae; genus Eubacterium_J. Next base: position 50,619 of record CAJTVR010000002.1, read on the forward strand.
TATGATATTTTCCTACTATTATATAGCAATATTCACCATATTTCAAGCAGTAACTGCCACGTATTTCCATTCAATACCTGTTATAATGCTGTTTAGCAGAACGGTTTTGCCAAAAAACGCAAAAGGAGGAACAACTTATGAAACTACATTGCAGGATGCTGGCTGGACTTCTTAGTATCGGAATGCTTGCGGCATCACTTTCCGGCTGCGGTGCGGGCGGAAATGATCACCGCCGGATTATCCGCATCGGTCACAACCAGGCTACAGACCACCCTACAAATATTGCACTGGTGGCTTTTGAAGAGTATATTGAGAGCAAACTTGGGGACAAATACAATGTAGAAGTATACCCCAGCGAACTGTTAGGCTCTCAGACGGACATGGTTCAGCTGACACAGACTGGAGCTATTGATTTTTGCGTGGCAAGCAATTCCATTCTGGAAACATTTTCGGAAAATTATACACTTTTTAACCTGCCATATCTGTTTGCTTCTGCAGAAGCATACCACATGTCCATGGATGACACAGAAATTGCAGACCCGATTTTTGAGTCAACCAAACAGGCTGGTTTTGAAGCTGTCACATGGATTGATGCAGGCACCCGGAATTTTTATACCGTATCGACGCCGATTGAAACTCCGGCAGATTTAAAAGGCCTGAAAATCAGAGTACAGCAGTCGCCTACTAATGTCGAGATGATGCGGCTCTTAGGCGGTTCTGCAACACCGATGGGATTTGGCGAAGTATACACAGCTCTGCAGTCGAAAGTAATCGACGGCGCAGAAAACAATGAAATGGCACTGACCTCAAACGGTCACGGCGATGTGTGCAAATATTACTCTTATGACATGCATCAGATGATTCCTGATATTTTAATTGGCAACTGTGCATTTTTAGACGGACTGCCAGAAGATGAACGTGCTATATTTGAGGAAGGTTTTGAACTTGTAAACAGCGTAGAACGTGAAGAATGGGTCAAAGCAGTAGAAGCTGCAAAAAATAAAGCAGAAAATGAGCAAGGTGTTTCTTTCCTGTATCCGGATACGAAGCCGTTTCAGGAAATATGCGAATCCATGCACGCTTCCATGTTAGAGCAGTATCAGGACCTGAAGCCGATTTATGAAAAGATTCAGGAATACAACGCACAGTATCCGTCAGAAGCAGAATAGGAGGTATCAGTTTTATGAAAGCATTTCGAAATGGGATTACACAAATCTTAAATGTTCTGGCTGGAATCAGCTTTCTTGCAATGGTAATTCTGACCTGCTGGCAGGTACTGACCCGGTATGTATTCCAAAACCCGTCCACATGGTCAGAAGAGCTGGTAAGCTACCTGTTTGCATGGATGAGTCTGTTAGGCGCTTCTTTAGTCACCTGTGAACGCGGACATATGAATATTCCGATTGTTGTGGAACAGTTTTCCAAACCTGTACAAAAAGGCCTGAACTGCCTGGGAGAGCTCATCGCATTTTTATTCTCTGCAGCTATCCTTGTATTCGGCGGTGTTCAGATTACAGCCCTGGCTATGGGACAGATGACTTCTTCGCTTGGCGTGCCGATTGGAATTTTTTATGTCGTGCTGCCGCTTTGCGGTATTTTAAATATGATTTATACAGTTTTAAACATGATTGATATTATACAGGATCAGACAGAAAAGGAGGCGGCGTAAATGGCAATACAGTCACTAGTTATTATTCTTGTTGTATTATTAATCCTGCTTGCACTGGGCGTACCGATTGCATATTCGATTGGAATCTCCGCACTGGTAGCTATTCTGCAGACAGTCCCTCTGGATATTTCTGTCGTCACCGCTGCCCAGAGAACCTTTGTGGGCATGAGTAAATTCAGTCTGACTGCTATACCGTTTTTCATTCTGGCAGGCAATCTGATGAACCAGGGCGGTATTGCAAAACGCCTGGTTGATTTTGTTATGGCAATCCTTGGCAAGCTGCCGGGAGCCCTGCTCGTAACAAACGCGGGTGCCAATGCCCTGTTTGGAGCAATTTCCGGTTCTGCTTCCGCTGCAGCTGCTGCAGTAGGCAGCATGGTAAAAGAAGGGGAAGAAGAACTCGGATATGATCCTGCTTTATGTGCTGCAACCAATGGGGCATCCGCTCCGTCTGGTTTATTAATACCGCCTTCAAACGCGCTGATTACATATTCGCTTGCATCCGGCGGCACATCTGTTGCTGCCCTGTTCTTAGGCGGATATGTACCGGGATTTCTGTGGGCTTTATGCTGTATCATTGTCGGCGTCATCCTTGCAAAACACAAAGGTTATAAAGGCGCCCAAGGCAAATATGACTGGAAAAACCTCGCATCCACAACTATAAGTGCTTTGCCGGCCCTTTCCCTGATTGTAATCGTAATCGGCGGAATCGTGGCAGGTGTATTTACAGCTACAGAAGGATCGGCAATTGCAGTCGTTTATGCATTACTGCTTGGTGTGTTATACCGCAACATTACCCTGAAATCCTTTTGGGAAATCGTGGTAAGCAGTGCCAAAATGAGCGGCATGGTTGTATTCTTAATCGGCGTATCGAACATCTTAGGCTGGGTAATGGCATTTATGCAGATTCCTCAGGCTGTTTCTGCCGCACTGTTAGGACTGACAGATAACTATATTTTAATACTGCTTATCATGAATGTCATCCTTCTTATCGCAGGAACTTTTATGGACGTTACACCTGCCATACTGATTTTTACACCGCTCTTTTTACCGATTGTCCAGACTTTCGGCATGCACCCGGTACATTTTGGCCTGATCTTAGTTTACAACCTCTGTATTGGGAATATTACCCCTCCAGTAGGAAACACACTGTTTGTAGCAATCAAGGTAGGCGATACTTCACTGGCTAAAACAATACCGTATATGCTCTGGTATTATGCAGCAATTTTATTAGGGCTTTTATTAATCACTTACGTTCCGTTCTTAAGTACCGGTTTACCGATGGCAGCGGGACTCATTTAATAACGAAAGGAGAAACATATTATGCAGATGACATTTCGCTGGTATGGCGAAGGAAACGACAGTATTACACCGGAAATGATTAAGCAGATTCCTGGCGTAACCGGACTGGTATGGGCACTTCACGACAAACAGGCAGGAGAAGTCTGGGAAGTAGAAGAAATCGAAAAAGCAAGACAGCAGATTGAGGGAGCAGGATTCAATATGGACGTTGTAGAAAGTGTAAACGTCCATGACGATATCAAAATCGGCCTTCCTACCAGAGACAAATACATTGAAAACTACAAAACAACACTGCGCAATCTTGCAAAATTTGGCGTAAAAGTAGTAACTTATAACTTCATGCCGATTTTTGACTGGACAAGAACCGACCTGTTCCATCCGTTAGAAGACGGCTCTACTGCACTGTTTTATGAAAAAGACCGTATACATGACGATTACAAGGAAATGGCTGACTACATCCTGAATAATCTGCATGGCATGACTTTCCCTGGCTGGGAACCGGAAAGAATGGCAAAATTAGACGAGCTTTTTGAAGCATACCGTCCGGTAACTAAGGAAAAACTATGGGAGAACCTGAAATATTTCCTGGAAGCAATTATGCCGGTCTGCCATGAGACAAATATTAAAATGGCGATTCATCAGGACGATCCGCCATGGGATATTTTCGGTATTCCGCGTCTGCTTTGTGATAAAGAAGCCATTGGACGCTTTTTAAGCATGGTAGATGACGAATATAACTGCCTGTGCCTGTGCTCCGGATCTCTTGGTGCAAATAAAGAAAACAATGTGGCTGATATCGTCCGCACATACTGCGACCGTATTGCATTTGCCCACATCCGCAATGTACGCCATTATCCAAACGGAGATTTTACAGAGGCTTCCCATCGTGACTGTGACGGCGATACAGGCATTCTGGATATTGTAAAAGCTTACCACGACTGCGGCTATACCGGCTATGTACGCCCGGATCACGGACGCCATATCTGGGGCGAACAGTGCAGGCCAGGTTACGGCCTATATGACCGCGCGCTCGGCATTATGTATCTGTGGGGCTGCTGGGATATGCTGGAAAAGACAGAAGGAAAAGTTACAAAATAATCTGTTTAAAACAAGGTTCTAAATTAAATTTTGAGAGGAGAAGAAAATGAATTTACCTTTAAACATTGATTTCTCAGGAAAAGTAGTTGTTGTTACAGGCGCAGGCGGCGTTTTATGCGGCGATATGGCAAAAGCATTTGCACAGGCCGGCGCAAAAGTAGCGGCTCTGGATTTAAATGAAGAAGCTGTAAAAAAACTTGCTGACGAATGCAAGGCACAGGGCTATATCTGCGAAGGTTACAAAGCAAACGTGCTTGAACCGGAAGCACTTGCACAGGTTCATGAAGCTGTGTTAAAAGACCTCGGCCCATGCGATATTCTCGTAAACGGCGCAGGCGGCAATAACCCAAGAGCAACAACGGACAACGAATACCACCATGAAGCAAAAGAAGGCCAGAAAACATTTTTCGACCTGGATGCAGCCGGCGTGGATTTCGTATTTAAACTGAATTTCCAGGGAACCCTGCTTCCGACACAGCAGTTTGCAAAAGATATGGTTGAGAAAAAATCAGGCTGTATTTTAAATATCTCTTCCATGAATGCTTATATTCCGCTTACAAAAATACCGGCTTATTCCGGTGCAAAAGCTGCTATTTCCAACTTTACACAGTGGCTGGCTACCCATTTTGCCGGAACCGGAATCCGCTGCAACGCAATCGCTCCTGGATTTTTAGTATCCAACCAGAACCGGGCGCTGCTGTTTAACGAAGACGGAACACCGACTGCACGCTCCAACAAAATCTTAAACGGAACTCCTACCGGACGTTTTGTGGACAGCGAAGAGCTTCTTGGAGGCGTATTCTTCCTTTGTGACGACAAAGCTGCCAGTGCGATTACCGGAGTGGTACTGCCGATTGATGCGGGATTTGCTGCTTATTCAGGTGTTTAATAAAATTCAATACTTGCACACTGGATGCGCTTCATCTGGCGAATGGCCTGTGTGCATATAATGTGTGGGGATTTTTATATAAAGCCGGCGGGCTGTACTTTTGAGGGTGCAGGCCGTCGGCTTTATGGTGTATTGTATAGGTTATCCGGACGCCAGGCGGAGAAACTTTTTCCTTTTTTTGTTCCGCCTGCGAACAGTAAGAACTTCTAAATTTTCTGCTTCCAGTCTCTGGCAGCGGACGGACCGGTGCCTGATGCCCTGACGCTGTGGCATGCTTTATGTATTGGCACTGGCAGGCACCTTTTGGGGCTTCCAGGTTTTTACACGCGTCAGGCAGTGTGCCCCAAATCCTGGATACTGGGCAGAAAATTAAGAATTTCTAACTGTTCTACGGAGTCACAAAAAAAGGAAAAAGTTTCTCCGCCTGGCGTCCGGGCATCTATTTCTCCTCTATTCCCCCATAAGCATCTCCCTCGGCACAATTTTTCGTATCCTCAACGAAAGCAGGCATGTCATCGCAAATGTATATACAATCATCCCTGCACCGGCTGCCGCTAAAAACCCGCCTGGTACGGCAAAGGTGCATTTTAAAATCCCAATGCCCCTTAAAAACAGCCCTGTCAGAGGATTAATCACCATGCTGTTTAGAAAAAATCCAACCAGAACCGAAATCATAACCGGAGGCATTAAGCACAGTGCTGTCTGCATTACGAGCTGACCCGTCGTGTATCCAAGCGCTTTGAGTATTCCGTATTCCTGCTTTTTGCGGTTCAGCATCGTCCTTACAAGCAGATACAGCACAAAGATAATGACTGCAGCACTCAGAATGAGAATGCCCGTTACAATGATTTTCATAAGCGTCACATAAACGCTCGCCGTTCCTTCCAGTATTGACTGTACATTGACTACGCCATTCACGCCTCCCGCCAGCTGAGTGCTGATCTCTTCGTTAAACGCATCAATGTCTGTTCCTTTTGTCAGATTCAGATAATAGCTTAAATCCGGCAGTCTGCCCATGCGCTGATAGCCGTCCCTGGTCAGCAGACAGTCTTTTCCAAGATTATTGCTGATCTGTGTAAATCCGCAAATCAGATATTTCGCTTCCGTGCCGTCTGCCGTAAGTGTAATTTCATCCCCGATGCGCAGATGACGTTCTTTTGCATATTTGACCGCGGCTGCCATTTCGTTATCGTACTTTGGAAACCTTCCTTCTATACAGACGCGCTTATTATTGACCATGGAAAAATCTTCTGACATCGTAGCCACCAGTTCGATGCCGCCTGCATGACGCACTTCCCTCGAAGTATACAGGTATACTTTTTCTACCCGCGGATCCTTTTCCATCATCCGCAGAAATTCTGCCTCATGTCCAGGTGCGACATTGATACAGCTGTCAGCCGTCTCGCCTACAATCAGATCTACGAAAGGTGTCATATCCGTAATCACATTTTCTACCATCAGACCGGAAAATACCACGACCAGTGAGAGTACATACATCGTAATGCAGATAATCACGTTCTGCTTCAGACTCGAACAGGCTGTCTTGAAGGCAAGTGCGGTATTTACAGGCAGACTGCTTTTTTCAAGCGAAATCCAGTTCCTTTTAAAATTATGCGTCTTCATTCCCTGGCGCAGTGCGGCGACCGGCTCCGTCTTTTTTATTTTCCAGGAAGACAAAAGAACCGCCGCTGCCACTGAACCGCCCAGAATTGCAACTGTCAGAAGACCCGGAACCGGCAGAAAACGAACTTCATACGGAATCCCTGTCTGTGAAACCATCATCGTGTTAATTCCCGGAAACAGCATATAAGACCCGGCGATTCCAGCTGCCGCACTTATTATCGTAATACCCAGATACTGCAGCAGAAGCTGCCGGATTAACTGAACGCCCGTGTACCCGGCTGCCTTTAGTACGCCAAGATTTTTCATGTTTTCCTGAATATCATTTAAAATATTTGAACAGGTCACTACAAGGACAATGATTAAGATGAAAAATGCCATGGCACTGACTACACCGGAGCAGACCATCTGTGAAATATAACGGGATGATGAAACCATCGCATAAGAATTGCTGAACATATAGATATCCGGATACTCAGCCGATATTCTGTTTTTCAGCGATGCTTCAAAATCTTCACTCTTTGTTTTATCCTGAATGCGTACCGAAAGATAGACAGATTTTAACGCATAGCCTTTTTCTTCCAGTTCCTGATACTGATCTTGTGTTAAAAGCAGCGTGCACATGCCGCAGTTATGCGACCCGGCCATAGAGCTGTTTAGAAAACCGCAGACCGGATAATTTACCGAATGGCTGCCAATACTGATATCAATCGTCTTTCCCGCTGCAATTTCACCGGTTTTATAAAGCATCGGAAGATAAATGCCTTCTGACAGACTGCCTTGTTCTGTAATTTCCACTCTCCCTGACGGACGTGACAGTGCTTCTTCCTTTTTTAATATTACAAACTCTGTATTCATCTCTCCGCTATTATAATGGAAGGAACCCGGCATGCTTAAAGCGTCTGACATATAATACTCTGTAACACTTGTATCGTTTTGCAGTATATCTGATAAAAAATCTTTCATGCTGCCGCTGCTGTCTCCCAGGACAAAAGCCGCATGCTCGCCGTTGAGCCGCTCATGGCAGCGCTCAAAATTCTGCTTATAATCCATTGCCAGCATCAGCCAGATATTGAGCATAAGTGCCGCTGACAGTACAAGCGCCGCAATTGCTGCCGTCTGCCCTTTTGCCCTTCGCAGGCCGGATTTTATAAGTAACAGATTCCTTAACATATTACCACCCCATTTCCGAAAGAAAGGCTGACAGTTTTTCATGCCTTGCCATATCTCCATGCACATATCTGCCGAGCTGGCATTCTCCTATAATACTGCCGTCTTTTAAGTACAAAATCCGGTTTCCCCTCCTGGCTGACCGCATATCATGGGTTACCATAACCACACTCTGTCCTGATTCATGAAACCGGCTGAACATATCCAGCACATCCAGCCCTGTTTTTGAATTCAGCGCCCCGGTCGGCTCATCGGCAAACAGTATTTTCGGTGAATTAATCAGCCCTCTTACAATTCCGACACGCTGCGCTTCCCCGCCGGAAATCTGCGCCGGAAATTTTTTCTGCATTTCCTCAGAAATTCCAGCCTTTTCAAACAATTCCCTGGTCCGTGCAGCCACCGCTTTTTTATCCTTTGACACAAGCAGCCCGGCTGCGAGCACATTGTCCAAAAGACTCATGCTGTCAATCAGATAAATCTGCTGAAAGACAAATCCGCAGTTTCTGCGCCGGAATACGGCCAGTTCGTCTGTACTGCAGCGGGATATTTCCTGTCCCGCAAATGTAATTGTGCCAAGCGTCGGCGTATCCATTCCTGAGAGCGCATACATAAGCGTCGATTTTCCGGCTCCGCTCGCGCCCATAATAACAGTAAAATCTCCTTCGTATAAATCCAGGTCAATATTTTTTAAAATATGCTGCATAGTCCCTCCGTTTGAAAAAGACTTGCTTAAATTTTCGGTTCTGATCAATATCTGATTCATAGGCTCCCCCTCCTTTTCATATCCTCATTTTAGATTTTTAACCCTTAAATGTCTTTAGGGAATTCTTAAACATTTCTTAAATCGTTCAGGCGGCAGATGCTGAACTTCGTATGTAAGTAAATAATATTAGGATGCAAATAACTGTATTTAGTGATATAATACAAAAGGATTCACTGTTATATATGCAATCTGCATATTATTTTGATTTAGGACGCAGACATGCGGACTCGCTGCTTTTATGCATCCTGCATATTTTTTGATTTAGGACGTAACTACTGGTCCGTCCGCCGCCATAGCCTTGAAACACAAAATTTAGAATTTCTTACTGTTCGAAGGCGGAGCAGAAAAAGGAAAAAGTTTCTCCGCCCGGCGTCCAGGTGATCTATGCATTGTGCCTATCATTTTGTTTTAGGAGGTAATCATGCAGTACGACTGTCTGATCATTGATGATGAAAAAATGCTTGCCGACAGCACAGCAGAATATTTTAATTTATTTGAAGTAAAAACGGCTGCTGTATACAGCGTAGAAGAATGCCGCAGTTTCCTGCAGACACATACAGCCCAGCTGCTGCTTTTAGATATCAATCTTGGAGACGGCAGCGGTTTTGTTCTGTGCAAGGATTTACGCAGGACTACAAATATCCCTATTCTGTTTATTTCCGCCAGATCAAGCGACGAAGATAAAATCACTGCCTTAAATATCGGCGGCGATGACTATGTGCAAAAGCCCTATTCCCTTGTTGTTTTGCTCGCCAAAGTAAAGGCAGTATTAAAACGTTATGGAGACAGCTGCAGAAAAGACGGCTATACGGACGCAAGACTGACAATTCATTTTGCTTCCAAATGCGTCCATGTCGAAGGCCGCCCCGTTAAACTGACTATGCTGGAATTTAAACTGCTGTCATATCTGGTCAGAAACTGTGGCAGAGTCGTGTCCAAGCAAGAGCTGTTTGAAAACGTCTGGGAAGACAGATTCACCGGAGACGGAACACTGAATGTACATATCAGAAAAATCCGGGAATGCATTGAGCCAAATCCGAATAAACCGGAATATATCATTACCTGCTGGGGAGAAGGCTATCGGTTTGAGGGAAGCGGAACATGAAAAAGACGATTGTATTATTTTGTCTGCTGCTGCCATTTCTTGCACAGGCGGCTGCCCTGATTTTATTTGCAGAAAACAGTCAGGCTGTCCCTCAGGATACAATTGCAGTAAATGACATTTTAAAAACGATAGAAGCCCGCTGGAATGTTCAGGAAATTCCTGCCGCACAAGGCAGCCCTATGCCGGACTTTGCCGTGCTTGATAAAGACGGGCAGCTCTTATGGAAAACAGCTGATTTTGTGAGCGAAAGCATTCATGCTGCCATTCAGCACCGGGATACAATACTGGATATCTGCCCAAACGGAGAAACAGCAGGGAAACTGATTGTTTATAACACAGCCGAAGAAATATTTTCATCACAAAAACAGACGGCTGTCTGTATATTTATATTATCACTCCTTTTTCAGGCGCTTGTGCTGGCCGTTTTTATTTTCTATTTTGAGCGGACTTTTATCCGGCCGTTTCAGAAATTAGAAGACTTTGCGCAGCGGGTAGCAGGCGGCTGCCTGGATATCCCGCTTGCCATGGACAGGAAAAATATATTCGGCGCATTTACCGAAAGTTTTGACCTGATGCGCACAGAGCTGAAAAAAGCAAAATCAGCCGAAGCCAGGGCCAGCGAAGAAAAAAAAGAACTGGTAGCAAAACTCTCTCACGATATCCGGACCCCTGCTGCCAGCATCAAAGCTGCCTCTGAACTGGGACTGGCGCTGTCTGAAACAGAACGTATGAAAGATAATTATACACAGATTATCCGCAAAGCAGACCAGATCAATACATTAATTACAGATTTATTCACAGCGACACTCAAAGAACTGCAGCAGCTTCCAGTCGAACCCTGTGAAATCGAAAGCAGCATCCTTGCCACGCTGCTTGAAAATGCAGACTATCTGCACCATGCCGTAATCCCTGACATTCCAGAATGCCTGCTCTATGCTGACAAACTCCGTCTGCAGCAGGTTATTGACAATATTTTTGCAAATTCCTACAAATATGCAGATACAGACATCACGATCCGCGTCTGCCAGAGGAAGGGCTGTTTTATACTGGAAATAGAAGATTTCGGCGGAGGAGTCCCGCCAGAGGAACTTGCAGTCATGAAACACAAATTTCAGCGCGGCAGCAACGCAAAGGATGCCCAGGGTGCTGGTCTTGGACTTTATATTTCAGATTATTTTATGAAAGAAATGGGCGGGGAACTTATAGTGAAAAATGGAGAAAATGGATTAAATGTAAAAGTAGTAATTATGCTGGCAGGCAGAGCAGCGTGATGCTGTGTCTTGCTTGCGTCTGTGGCTGCACACCACGGACCGGGGTTTGATGGCCTGGCGTTTCGGATTGCAGAACAGTATAATATAGGATTCCCGAACGCCAGGCAGAGAAATGTTTTCCTTTTTCTGTTCCGCCTTCGAACAGTAAGAAATTCTAAATTTTCTGCTTCCAGTCTGTGGCAGCGGACGGACCGGTGTCTGATGCCCTGTCGTTATTTCATACTTTATGCAGTGGCACTGGCTGGTACCGGATGAATTTTACGTGTATTCCTGGATTCCGTTTTCAAGACTTGCAAAGTACGGCCTTCGGCTGCCTGTGACAGGGCAGTATCATGCTCTGCCTGGCTGCGGCAGGGCAGCATCATGCTGGAAGACCGCTGTACAAAGGCGGCTGCTGGCTGCGACAGGATAAACATGATACTGGCAGATCGCTGTATAAAGGCACGGCTGCTGGCTGCGACAGGATAAACATCATGCTGGCAGATCGCTGTACAAAGGCAGCTGCTGGCTGCGACAGGAAAACATCATGCTGGCAAACCTCTATACAAAGGCGGCTGCTGGCTGCGGCAGAATAAATATCCATATACCAGGCTCTGAAATACGTCTGAAAAATGGCATGGCTGCGGGACAGACACGTGAAATACATCCAGTAAACAGCCAGGCGGAGAAACTTTTTCCTTTTTCTGTGACTCCGTAGAACTGTTAGAAATTCTTAATTTTCTGCCTGATAAACAGGATTTGGGGCACACTGCCTGTCGCTGCAGAAAACCCGGAATCCCCAAAAGGTGCTTGCCAGTGCCAGAACATAAAGCATGCCAAAGCGTCGGAGGCGGAACAGAAAAAGGAAAAAGTTTCTCCGCCTGGCGTCCGGCTAATCTATACTTTTCAGCATGCATCTGCTTTGAATTTTAAGCACACACTAAAGCGCCCCGAAACTGTATCCGTATGATACAATAGAAATAAAAGCATCAAGGCAGGAAATATTTATGGAATTTCATGAAAAATTACAGGAACTCAGAAAACAAAAAAATTTAACACAGGAAGAACTTTCTGAAATGCTGTTTGTTTCACGAACTGCTATTTCAAAATGGGAATCAGGCCTTGGTTATCCTAGCATTGATTCATTAAAAGCTATTGCACAATTTTTCGGGATAACAATAGATGATCTGCTCTCTAACAGGGAATTGATCTGCATAGCAGAAGAAGACAGCTGTAAAAAAACACAGCATATGCGTGATTTAGTGTTTGGCCTGCTTGACTGTTCTATTGGAATGCTGTTTTTTCTGCCTCTTTTTGGCCAGCAGGTAAATGGGATTATTTATCAGGTGCCGCTTCTATCATTAGAGAATCTTCCCTTGTACATAAAATCTGCATACTTTGCAGTTATTTTATTAACAGCTCTTATGCTGTGTATTATACCTACAGCTATTATGCAGTTTAACCGCTTAATTTCCTGCGAAAAAATAAGGTATACGGCCACTGCTCTTTGCAGCATTTATGCCGCTCTTATGGTTATTGGCCGGATTTTGTCCGGTGTGCATTGGATTAGTGATATTTTAGGAGGAATACTGCTTAGTGCAACGCTTGTTATGTTTTATTATTCTATAGTTTCAGCAGTGTGCAAAGAGATATAAAATGAAGAATCTGACTGCCCCTGTACAGGCAGCCAGCGATTATGTTACAATAAACTGGAAAATCTGACTTTTCTACTTTGCATACTGGTAACATTTTTATATCATCTGCAGTCAGGGAAAGACTGTCCAGAACAGGAAGTATACTTACGAAGCTGGAAATCCCCGCACCGGGGCGGAAAGGTCTGCAGACAGGAAAGCGAATTTAAGGAGGTTTATATGATTGAACAGATAAAAACAGCGGTAATAAATGCCAGCTGCATTATGCTGGAAGCTGAAGAGAAAAGCATCGATATACATGATAAAGGCGGTCACGCTAATTTTGTAACACAATATGATTCGCGTGTACAGGAGCAGCTGACAGAATCTCTCTCGAAAATCCTGCCGGAGGCTGTGTTTATGGGGGAGGAAGATGACGCATCATCTTCTTATACAGATAAGGGATATCTGTTTATCATTGATCCCATTGACGGAACTACGAATTTTATCCGCCAGAACCATACCAGCAGCATTTCCGTCGGCCTGTTAAAAGACGGGGAGAGCATGCTTGGCGTTGTGTATAATCCATATAAAAAAGAAATATTTTATGCCGAAAAAGGCCGCGGTGCTTATCGAAACGGAAGTCCCATACATGTTTCCGAAGAACCTTTGTCAAACGGCATTCTGCTCTTTGGCACTTGTCCATACTACGAAGATCTCGCCAGGCCGTCTTTTGATGCCGCTTATCATTATTTTAGAAAATGTCTGGATTTGCGAAGAAGCGGATCTGCTGCCATAGATCTCTGCGATATCGCCTGCGGCAGGGCTGAACTGTTTTTTGAACTAAAGCTGAGTCCCTGGGATTACGCAGCGGGTTCCCTGATTATAAAAGAGGCCGGAGGTAATATCTGCGGGCCGGGCCAGACAGAACTGCAGTTTCGGGAAGCACAGGGAATTGTTGCCTGTGGAAAAGGGATTTCAACAGAGGATCTGTCTTATTTTTCAAGATGACAGATGCTTTAGAGCTTGTCTTAAAAATATTTTCCGTAATCACGTTTTGCAGAGAATTTATCCCAAATTTATAAGGCATAGCAGGCTGCACTGTCTAAATCGGGAATGAATTCTCCGCAAAGCAGGGAATAAAGACTGCTGAAATGAATAACAGCTCCAGCCAGAGGGCGGATATACTCCTCCATCCGGCTGGTTTTTGATCAAGTCAAAATTCAGAGGCTGTCACACTAAGTAAAACACAGACAGAATGTCGCTCAGTGCCTTGCAAATTTCTGCTTACAGTCTGTAGTCAATATGGCGGTAATTTTTTAAATCTTCTGTTTCAAAAAACATCATATGCCTGACTGCTTCCCGTTCTGCTGCCTCGGCTTTTCTCTTCATCCGTTCCTCTGCAATACGGTTTTCAGCAGCCTCAGCTATAGTTTCTTTCGAATGCTGTGACGTATCTGCAGACATCGTCTGCCCGTCGTCCTGCCGCTTAACCAGCCTTTCTTCCAGGCCGGACTCTGCTTTTCCCGGCCCTTTCTGTAAACTGGCAGCTGTCCCGTCTTTCAGGCTTTCCTCTGTCCTGTCTTCCTGATTTTCCTGCAGTCCCTGGTTCAGACTTCCCTGTAAGCTGGCAGCTGTCCTGTCTTCCTGATTTTCCTGCAGCTCCTGGTTCAGCTCATATTCCAGGCCTTCCTGCAGTCCCTGGTTCAGTTCTTCTTCCAGACTTCCCTGTAAGCCGGCGTCTGTTTCATTTTCCAGGCCTTCCTGCAATTTGTCCATTTCCTCATTCTGATTTTCCTGCAGCTCCTGGTTCAGTTCTTCTTCGAGCTCTTCCTCCACTTCTTCCATCACTTCCGTTATTTCGTCCATGATTTCTGTCAGCATGCCTTTGCTCTCTTCTTCGGTTCCGCAGGCTTCTTCGATTCTGTCTTCCCTGCGTTCTTCTTCGGTCTTCGGAGCTGTTTTTTCTGCTTCTTCTGCAATCTTTTCCCCGATTTCCTCTGCTTCATCCAGGATATGCATCATCTGGCTGTTATTGTACTGCTGTTTTGCTGCAGCAATCTGGTCTTCATAGGAATGGAACATTTCCAGTTTCCTTGCAATATCTTCCAGGCTGCTGCATTCCATATTTTTCAGGTTATCTTTCTGCTTTTCAAAAAAATCTACCTGGCTGGCACATTTTTGCTGCCTCTGCACTTTTTCCTGAGTGCTTTTTAATCCGCTGTTCATCTGTATAAATGACAGCATCCCGCCTGCCTGTACGCTTACATTCATAAAGGCCCTCCTTTCTTAGAGCGTGTCTTGAAAATCTGTGTAATTATATTATTGGCCGGACAGTATAGGTTACCCGGACGCCAGGCGGAGAAACTTTTTCCTTTTTCTGTTCCGCTTTCGAACAGAAAAAGGAAAACATTTCTCTGCCTGGCGTTCGGGAATCCCATACTGTTCGGGAATCCCATATTATTTCAAACACACTCTATATCAAATACTTTAGAATAAAAGATTTCAGCTCATCCGTCCATTCCTGCCTGCCCAGCAAAGATACATCTGCCGTATCCCTGATGTTTACATATGCTGCCTGGCCCAGGCCTCCGCATCCTGGTACTTTCATAATGGTGCCATAACTGAAAACTGCATAGTTTCCTTTTATTTTATATTTTGCGGCCAGCTGATTCATCTGACCGGGACTGATGAAAAAGGCATCATTTGCAGCCTCCGCCTGAAAACCTTCTGATTCCAGGTCATAGGTCAAAAGATTCATATTTTCATCATAGACTGCAATTTCTTCTGATACCGTATATCTTGGAACAGAGACTGCTATAACGGCTGCCGCCCCTGTTATAATCACCATGGCCGCGGCTGCCCTGCTGGTTTTCAGCCTCTTTTTATACCGGACTATTTCGCATGGATGCTTATTCAGCAGCTCTTTCAGTTCCGCAAGCCTTTCCATACGCTTTTTTAATACTGCAAAGCAGCTTCCTGAAAAGGCTGTAATGCTTTCCTGAATCAGATACTGCCGCTTCATTCTGACTGTTTTGAGCATGACGCCTGCATATCCGCAGACATCCAGCGGTCCGAGCGTTACGCTTATTTCATCACTGCTGTATTCCATATTTTCCCGCAGCTTTTCATCCAGTATATACACAAGCGGATGCACCCACCATAGTATTTTTAACAATGCATAAATATTGAGCAAAAATACATGTCCCTGCCGGATATGGACGGCTTCATGATAAAGAACTGCATAGAATTCTTCCTTCGTAAGCGTTTCTTTTAAATACTCAGGAACTACAATATAAGGTTTTATCAGACCTCCCGCAAAAGGACTGCACTGCATCTTTGTCAGATATACCTGAATGCGGCATGTTCCTCTTTTCTGTTTTAGAAAAAGCGGATATTCTTCCCTGCGCATACGCTGCATGGATTTCAGGCTGCGGCGCAGCCGGCGGCACATAAGTGCATAACGCAGGGCTGGAATTCCTGCAATGCCAAAGTAACAGACTGCCATTTTGATTGTTACAAGCTGCTGCAGCCAGTTAGAATACAAAAACATCCGCCCTTCATAAAAAATCCTGGAATATCCCGTCAGTACAGCTAACGGAACCAGTGCAAGCGCCAGCATGCTGCAGCCCCATCTGCGTGATCCGCCAGCATGGCAGATTATAAGCGCAGCTGTCATAAATACTGTCGCAGCTGTCATAATGCGCAGCAGCTTCAAGAAACTGTATAAAATGATAAATGCAATAAAATCCGGCATCATCCTCCATCTCTTTCTCCCTCTTTCAGCCTGTCCATAAGTTCTTCTAATTCAGAAAGCTGTTCTCCGCTCAGCTGTGAATGTTCCAGAAAACTGGCCACAGCCAGCGTAGAGTTGCCGCCAAAATAATTACGTACAAAACGCTCCTGTTTTTCTCTCAGGCATTCCTCTTTGGATTTAACCACATAATAATGATAGACACGTGCGTCTTTTTCATCTATTTCATACCGGATGACTCCTTTGACCAGCAGGCGGTTAATCAGCACGCGGATTGTTCTTGCAGTTACATCCAGCGTACCTTTTAATAACTGTATAATTTCTGAAGCAGTCATATCCCTGCCTTCCTTCCAGAGTACTTCCATTACGAGCCATTCTGTTTCACTTGGCGTCGTTTCTCTTACCATATGAACCTCCCTGTTCCTGTTAAAAGAATCGGTTAAATCCCAGTTGCATGCTCTGGCTTTCTGTACATAAACTGCTATGCATTATTTATATCGGTTTATGTACATAAACATTTAACCATTATCTGAATTTTTCCTTTGCGAACGCTTCAGCGTCCCATATACCTGACAGCAGAATTCTGCTTCATCTTTTGATATTTCATCCCGGGCATAAACTGCAGCCCTGACTGCCTGCATAAAATGCGTCCAGTCTTCAGCAGACACTTTTTTGAAACAATCTTTCAGCAGCTGTTCATAGCAGATATCCGAAAGATATGTCCGTGGAATTTTACCTCGCAGATACAGCCTCCGGTATATCCGTCTGTTAATACGCCTGACCGCTCTGCTGTATGTGCCGTGTCTGATATCCCTTTTTGCTGCTGTATCATAAAAACGGGCAGACTGCCAGAGAAGCCAGCACATCAATGCAGCCAGAAGATATAAAAATATGCGGGACAGCCATTGGTTCCTATGGACCCCGGCGGCTCCCTCCTGCTGCTTTTTATTCTCTTTTTCATCGGTGTGCGTTTCTTTTTCGTCTGTCTGAGTTTCTTCTTCATCCGTACCGGTATTTTGGGGATCCTTGTCTTTCTGATTATTCTGATTTCCAGAACCATTCGTTTTTTCATTCCAGACATTCATCTGATCCCGTCTTTGTTCCATACCAGGCGTTACATCTATAGGAGCCCAGCCGAACCCGTCCAGATAAATTTCAGCCCATGCATGTGCAGCTTCGTCTTTTACCGATGCTACATAAGAATCTCCTTTTTTAGTAAAGTCATCCACCCTTACTGCATATCCTGAAGCATACCTGGCTGGAATTCCAAGCTGTCTGAACAGCTGCACGGCTGCGCTTGCAAAATGCACACAGTATCCCTGGCGGCTTTTCATAAGAAAATAACTCACCGGATCTTCACCCTGTGGCAGCGGACGCAGGTCTGTGCTGTAGTTTTGGTAAAATTTTAAATACGTACTAACCATCAGCGCCAGATTCAGCCTGGCCTGATTCCGCTGATACGGCTCGGCATACCGTGCAGCTTCGTCCAGATAATACTCAAATGCATAAAAATCATTGATGCCGGTTACCTTATTTATATAATCTGTAATCGCAGGTACTGATTCGCAAATGTCCAGATATCTGTTTCTGGCAAATTCATCATACCATTCAAATACCCCGTTGTCCGGTGCATCCGATTTCCACATAATGGCATTATCTCCCATCGTAGTGTTCCATACACGAAAAGTAAATGTATCCTGATTCCATGCTCTTTGCGCTGTCACATCGCCTGCTAACCGTTCTCTGCCCCGGCTTTGCGCATAATCAGCTGCATAAGGCAGATATGCCTGCTTTCCCCGGGCACCGGTATAATCAATCGTATACGTAAGGTCTCCTCTGTCTAACGTTAAAACTGCTGAAGCCGCGCTGCTGATATAAACGGATGCAGAAGTATATCCCCCTCCCTGGTCAAATATGTCATATGGTGTCTGCAAAAGCTCCAGCTCCGCCTCTTTGAGATCATATCCTGCCCTGGCACACGCCTGTTTAAATTTCCCATTGTCACATACCCAGCTGCCGTTTCTGTAATCCGTGCCACAAAATCCTTTCAGCAGTACATCTTCAAACGGCTCCTGCGAAGCAGTGACCTTTAACATTTCTTTTCCTGTATAATGAGGTGCCTGGTTAGTAACAGACTCCCGCTTTGGAGCCATAAATCTGCCCGCAATTTCTGCCACATTCCGCTCTGTCTTTTTCTGAAATTCTATCACTTTCGGAGCCTGTTTCATCAGGGACGGCGCTGCTGCTTCAGACAGCCTGCTGCTTACAGACAGCATCAGTACAAGAGCTCCGGCAAGGCATACCGGCGGCAGCCAGCATACATACCAGCGCACTGCCCGCCGCCCGTCCGCACGTGCATGCAGCAGCGCATATCTTTTATTTTTTTCCGTCCCTGCATCTGTCTGGCGAAATGGACGGCTGTCTGTATAAAGCCGTTCCTTTCCACTTTCTGTGCTGTCTTTCTTCCTCCCGGACTTTTTCTTTCCTAATGAGAAAAGTGTTTCCGGCGCTCTGCCAGCCTGTCCGTTATCCCGGTGCCTGAACTTTTTCTTTCCTAATGAGAAAAGTGTTTCTGACACTCTGCCAGCCTGGCCGCCATCCCGGCATCTGATCCATATCCTGCCATTAGCCCCGCCATCTGCCTGCATAAACAAAAGTGCTGTGAAAAAAAGCAGCATTCCTTTCTGCTGCGGCACAAATCCAATGGTCAGCTCTGCTGCAAAAACTGCTGCCGGAAAAAGCAGAAGAAGCGCCCGCTTTCTAAAAAGCAGCGCCAGTATCAGCAGACCGAGCAGGATTACAAGTGTCCAGAAAGCAAGTGCCAGTCCTATAAATTCTGTTTTTCCAATCCATATAGCATAAAAAGTTCCAATGTGTCTGTTAAATTTCTCCAGAAACTGTGTCGCTAACGCGCACGCTCCGTCTTCCAGATCAATTCTTACAGACTCTGCATAGCGGAAACACACATCTGCATAAACTGCCGGCACGAGCAGTGCCAGAAAAACGCGTATGCGCATAAATCTTAAAATTACGGCTTCATACAGCACAATGGTAAATACTGCCAGTCCTGCTATCCAGATCTGAGCCGTCTGCGAAAGTCTCCATTCCGGGAAAATATCCTGTGCCATAAAGACAGCAGAATAGAAACTAAGCAGTGTAACCAGGCTCCAGAAAAACCCTCCTGCAGCTGTCTGCGCCACTGTATATTGATTTGTCTGCCGCCTCCTGTTTTTTTGCATCAGCCCGTCTCCTCCTGCCTTTCCGCTTTTTTCTGGATTCTTTTTTTAACACTCCAGACGTTCTTTTCAGTCCCTTTCAGATTTTCTCATTTTAGATTATCATTCTTCTGCAGTAGTTCTTTCCAGTCTTTTTCAGATTTCTTTCATTCTTCTGCAGCGGCCCTTTCCGGCCTTTTCCAGATTTCCTTTTTACATTTTCACTCTTCTGCTGCTGTGCCTTCCGGCCTTTTCCAGATTTCCTTTTTACATTTTCACTCTTCTGCTGCTGTGCCTTCCAGCTTTTTCCAGATTTCCTTTTACATTTCCACTCTTCTACTGCAGCTCTTTCCGGCCTTTCCAGATTTCCTTTTACATTTTACTCTTCTGCTGCAGCTCTTTCTGGCCTTTTCCAGATTCCTTTTTTACATTTCCACTCTTCTGCTGCAGCTCTTCCCGGCCTTTTCCAGATTTCTCTTTATAAAATAATATCCAGCCCCTGCAACCGTTCCCTCCAGCCTTTCACCCTGAATCCTTCTATTTTAGTCTGATTTTTGTATAGCTCCAGCCTCTCGTCTAACTGCAGGACATACAGATAATTTTCTCCCCTGTATTTTTCTTCATATGCTTCCAGCAGACTGCCCGGATACTTTTGAAACGATTCTTCCAGATAACAGTTCAGAAACAGATACAGGCTTTCTTCATCGTCCACGCGTACCCTTACAAGGTCCTCGCGGCTGGTGCTGTACCATGCTGCATAATGCGGGCAGCCGGCATCCATCAGTGAAAATGAGATGCTTGCAAGCACTGTCAGATAAGCATTTACCTTTTCTTCTGTCTTCTGCTTTTCATTTTTATAACCTAGCAGGAAAATAACCGGGCATGCTTTTGGCAGACTGTCATCTTTTACAAGCAGTTCTTCCGATTTCGCACTTAATTTCCAGTGAATTCTCTGAATTCTGTCTCCATTTTGAAAAGGCCGTACCTGAAACAGCTCGCTATGATCATCCCCCGGGCGGAAATCGTCATATACATCTGCTTCTCCCAGAAAATTCCGCACTGCCTCAGTAAGGTGTATCCCTATTTCCTGCATATTCGGAAGCACCTGGACACGGCCTGTACTTTTTATTTTTTTATCAAAATACAAAAGACCTGTCAGATCATAAATGCGCAGTTTTTTCAGATCCATGTCATAGCTCCCATAATCATAAATAACAGCAGAGTGGTCAAAACTGCTCGTTCCAGACACCGCCATCCCGCCCAGCAGCCAGTTTTTCTGTTTATGATTCAAAAGGCGGTTTTTCTGTACTAACAGACAGCGAAATTTCATACATGGGATAAAACCTGAATTTTCTATCTGAATACATGCTGTCAGCGGCCTGCCACACTCTGCAATGGAAACCGGAAAGGTAATGCGGCACTGAACCGTGCGCACGCGGTATGCCAGAAACAGGCACGCCAGGACAAAATAAGATGCACAGGCACAGGCAAAAAGCACGAGTGATGCGCTTTTATATAAAACAGCCGTATAGAATGCCGAAGCTGTAACGATAACTGCTGCGAGGATACTAAACATGAGGACTGCTCACTTTCTTATTTGAAATACATAAGGACATGCTTTAAATTAATTTTTGCCGGTAAATATTGGTTACCGGGACGCCAGGCAGCCTAAAGCCCCCAAAAGGTGCCTGCCAGTGCCAAAACATCAGGCACCGGTCCGTCAGCCGCCACTGCCCTGAAGCAGAAAATTTAGAATTTCTTACTGTTCGAAGGCGGAACAGAAAAAGGAAAAAGTTTCTCCGCCCGGCGTCCGGGTAATCATTTACTTAGCACACCGTCAGCCATTTACATTTTATAGGAAACCGGCGCACGCACAGCCCCCAGCACTTCCGCGATCACTGCATCCGCAGATACATGCGTGACACGTGCTTTTGTATTCAGCAGCATCCGGTGCTTTGCAACTTCCGGAAAGACTTCGGCCACATCTTCGGGTATTACAAAATTTCTGTTTTGAAGAAATGCCCAGGCTTTCGCCATTTTGGTACATGCAATCGATCCTCTCGGGCTCATTCCCAGTTCGACATACTGATTTTCCCGTGTCGCCTGCGCCAGATGCACAATATACGAATAAAGGTTATCATGTACATATACCTGCTCCGCTGCGTCCTGCATCTGCTCCAGCTCGGAGGCACTGAGCACACACTGCACCTGTTCTGTGCCAAAACGGACGCTGCGTCCTTTTGCGATCTCGATCTCACTGTTTTCATCAGGATATCCCATGCTCATGCAGATCATAAACCGGTCCAGCTGTGCTTCCGGCAGCAGCTGTGTCCCGGCACTTCCTTTCGGATTCTGGGTGGCCATTACGATAAACGGCCTTGGAACTTCCCTGCTTACGCCGTCTACCGTCACCATTCCCTCTTCCATGACTTCCAAAAGTGCAGACTGCGTTTTTGGCGATGTCCGGTTGATTTCATCAGCCAGGAAAAGATTGCACATAATCGTACCTTCATGATAGACGAATTTTCCTGTGTCTTTCTGATACATGCTAAAGCCTAACAAATCAGACGGCATGACATCCGGCGTAAACTGAACCCGGTGGTTGTTTAAATCCATCGCTTTGGAAAAAGCGACCGCCAGTGTTGTTTTGCCTACTCCGGGCACATCTTCGATTAAAATATGCCCTCTGGATAAAATTGCTGCAAATACTTTCTGGATACAGCTGTCTTTTCCCGTCAGCGCTTTTTTTACCTCATCAGATGCTTTTACCGCTTTTGTGTATAATCCGCTTGTCATATATGTTACACATTTCCTTTCCTGGCTGTGAGACAGATGAAAATGCGCTGCAGCGCTTTCAGTGTCTATTCATGCACAGCTCCGATAATTTCATTTATATCCTGAATTCCTTCTGCGATCATAAACTGCGAAATATCATTTACAATATCAGCTGCCACCGTCGGATTCGCAAAATTTGCCGTACCGATTTCTACGGCAGCAGCTCCTGCCATCATCATTTCAATAGCGTCTTCTGCATTCATAATGCCCCCGATTCCGATGACCGGGATTTCTACTGCATGGGCTGCTTCATAGACCATGCGCACTGCAATCGGATGAATAGCCGGGCCGGAGAGTCCGCCTGTCTTATTGGCCAGTGCAAATTTGCGTTTTTTCACATCAATCTTCATGCCTGTCAGCGTATTAATCAGCGAGACCGCATCCGCTCCGGCCGCTTCTACCGCTTTCGCCATTTCTGCTATATTTGTCACATTCGGACTTAATTTCATAATAATCGGATGTGTAGATTTTTTCCGGATTTCCTGCGTAATATGCGCTGCCATATTCGGAGCCTGTCCAAAAGCGATACCGCCCTGTTTGACATTCGGGCATGAGATATTGATTTCCAGCATATTTACCGGCTGGTCATTTAAACGCTCAACGACATCCAGATAGTCATATACGGAACGCCCGCAGACATTTATAATAATTCTTGTATCAAACTGTTTCAAAAAAGGAATATCTCTTTGAATAAATACATCAATTCCCGGATTCTGCAGTCCAATGGCGTTTAACATGCCGCCATACACTTCCGCCACCCGCGGCGTCGGATTGCCTTCCCATGGCACATTTGCCACTCCTTTTGTAATCACTCCGCCTAACCGGTTTAGGTCTACAAACTGGGAATATTCTTCTCCGGAGCCAAAAGTGCCTGATGCTGTCAGGACTGGATTTTTAAAAGTAATGCCAGCGATTGTTACTTTCGTATTCATTAGATATCCACCTCCTTCGCATCAAAGACCGGACCTTCTGTACAGATCCGTTTGTTTTTCACACGGGTATGCTCATCTTTATGTTTTGATCTGCAGACGCAGCCGAGACATGCTCCTACTCCGCATGCCATCCGCTCTTCGAGGGAAATATAACATTTCATATCCTGATCCTGCGCATACGCTTTGAGCGCTTTTAACATCGGCATCGGACCGCAGGCATAAATAATATCCGCTTTCAGGTTTCTGCTTTTTACTGCATCCAGCACATTTCCTCTTGTACCCACTGAGCCGTCTTCGGTAGCAATATGAACCGGTCCCCACAGCTCAAACTGCTCGCTCAGAAAAATCTGTCTGTTCTGATAACCTAAAATGATCTCTTTGTCGCAGTCTAAATCTTTTGCAAGCTGTAACATAGGAGGGATTCCGATTCCGCCTCCAATCACAAGCGCTTTTTCCTTCTCCTTTGGAAAACCGTTTCCAAGCGGGCCGATCACATATAACGGCATTCCGGTACGCATATAAGAAAATTCATCTGTACCCTTTCCAGCTATCCGGTATACAATCCGTACCGCCTGGTCTTCCTGATCTATTTCACAAATGCTGACAGGCCTTGGCAAAAGCCTGCTGCCATCCCTGCAGTATACCCCGATAAACTGGCCAGCCTCCGCTTCCTGCGCAATTTTATCTGTATGCAGCCACATGCTGTAAATATCCGTTGCGATTTCTTCCTGACGGATAATGACTGCCTCTTCTTTAAACTTCCGGGCCATTTTCCACTCTCCTTATAAAATGCTGCTTTTATTTACGCTGCTGCAGCGCCCCTTGAATATCTGCCGTCATATCCAGTACTGCCTGTCTGGAAGCGTCCGCATAATTTTCCGGTGAAAAATGCGCATACTGCTCCAGTTTGTAAGCAGCGATAATTCCTCTGGATGAATTTACAATCGCACCTAAGCCGTCTTCATTAAAATAATGCACAAGGTCTGCACCTTTTCCGCCCTGTGCACCGTAACCCGGTACCAGAATATATGTCTTTGGCATCAGTCTGCGCATAATTTTTCCAGCCTCCGGATAAGTCGCTCCTACTACGGCTCCGATATAGCTGTAGTCATCTCCCATATGCTGTGCGCCCCATTCTGCTACTTTTTCTCCGACGTATTCATATAACGGCCTTCCGCCAGTCAGACGGTCCTGAAATTCGCCGCTGGAAGGATTGGATGTCTTGACAAGAATAAACAGCCCTTTCTTTTCCTCTTTGCAGACATCGATAAACGGCTGGATACCGTCTGAGCCGAGATAAGGATTTACTGTGGCAAAGTCTTCATTAAATGCAGAATACGTTCTGCTGCCAGCCGTTACTTTTCCTAAATGCCCGGCCGCGTATGCTGCGGATGTCGATCCGATGTCCCCGCGTTTGATATCTCCGATTACAACAAGATCTTTTTCATGACAGTAATCGACTGTCTTTTGAAATGCTTTCATTCCTTCTATGCCAAACTGTTCATACATCGCAATCTGCGGCTTGACTGCCGGAATCAGATCATAAATGCTGTCAATAATCCCTTTGTTAAACTGCCAGACAGCATCTGCCGCACCCTCTAACGTTTCTCCGTACTGCTCATATGATTTTTTTAAAATATGCTCCGGTATATAAGAAAGCATCGGATCTAATCCTGCCACAACCGGCGCATTTGTCTTTTTAATTTTTTCTATTAATTTATGAATCATCTGTTCACATTCCCCCTTACAGTTCTTCTGACTGGTAGGCAATTTCCCCGCCTGCAATCGTTGCCCTGACAGCTCCTGTTACCCTCCGGCCATGAAACGGCGTGTTTCTGCTTTGTGATGCAGACTTCGATGCGTCGATTTCATACGTTTTGTGCGGGTCAAAAATTACGATGTCAGCTGTCCTGCCAGGCTGAAGGCTTCCTTTGTCTATCCCAAGCACCCTGGCTGGATTGTAACTCATCTTCTGTGCCATCTGCATCGGCGTCAGATAACCGCCCAGCACCAGCTCGGTGTACGTAAGGGCAGCGGCTGTTTCCAGACCGATAATCCCAAACGGTGCCCGGAGCATGGAATCATTTTTATCCTGTTTGGAATGCGGCGCATGATCCGTTGCTATTACATCCATGATATCGTCTTTTAATCCCTGACGCAGTGCTTCTGTATCTTCTTTTGTACGCAGAGGCGGGTTCATTTTAAAATTGGTATCCCCGGTGATCATATCATCGGATGTCAGCGTAAAATGGTGCGGACATACTTCCGCGGAAATGCGTACTCCTCTTTCCCGTGCAAGTTTTACGATTTCTACACTTTCTTTTGTAGAACAGTGGCACAGATGCAGTTTTGCACCTGTATCTTTTGCGATCATAATATCCCTGACCGCAATCATATTTTCTACCAGGTTTGAAATGCCTGGCAGACCGTTTCTCTTTGCATTTTCATCTTCGTTTACAACTCCGCCGTTTAACAGCGATTTTTCTTCACAATGGGATAAAACCGGGATATCCAGCTGTTTTGCCAGCCTCATGGCTTTCTGCATCAGATATGCATTCATAACCGACTTTCCATCTTCGCTGATTGCCGGACTTCCTGCCTGAACCATGCCTTTGATGTCCGATAACCGCTCGCCCGCCATTTTCTGCGTAATCGCTCCTGCCTGCAGTACATTGATTTTTGCCATATTTTTTGCTTTGTTATGAACATAACTGATTACATCTGCATTATCTGCAGCAGGTTTTGTATTGGGCATTGCTACAACCGTTGTATACCCGCCGCGTGCCGCTGCTGCCGCTCCAGTGGCAACGGTTTCTTTATATTCAAATCCAGGGTCTCGCAGGTGTACATGCAGGTCAATAAAACCGGGCATCACATAACAGCCCTCTGCATTTATCTGCCTTATCTGCGGATCTGTCATTTCCTGCATCTGCGGCTGAATATCCGCTATTTTTCCATCCTGTATCAGGATATCAGCCACTGCATCCTGCATGGAGGCCGGATCAATGACGCGGCCGTTTCTTATTAGAAGTGTCATTTCGGGTTCCTTTCTGCCTTGGTCAGCTTGGTTTGTGTAGCTGGTTCTATGATAACACATATGGGTGTAATCAGCAACTCTCAAGCTGTCTATTTTTCCTGAAGCGGAACGCTGTTTTTCATAAGTGATATTGAAAGAATTAGTGTTTTGCAGATAAATCTGCGGAAACTCAAAAATAATACATGATGACATTTCTCACCAAAATATTCTGTAATCCGATCAGGACGCGCAGAGTTTCCTTTATAAAACGAGGCTGTCGCACTAAGCAAAACTCATACAAGATATAGTTCCAAAGAACGATTTAAACAACTATATCTTGTATAATTTTTCTTAATGCAACAGCCTCTTCTAAGATTTCATAAAAGAATTAACACACTGGATCCAGCCAGCTGTTTTTCGTAAAATCCGGCATCATCTTGTTTTTAAGAAAATATACTCTTTCTGCGCCTCTTCATCATGCGGATAATTTTCCAGATACAGCTCCATCTCCTGCAATGCAGCCGAAAAATTACCTGCATATTCCAGTGCAGCAATTTTTCCGCTCCAAAGGGCCCGTTTGTTCATAATGTTTTCGCATCCCAGCCCCTGGTCAAACCAGGTTACTGCTTTGTCATACTCTCCCTGGGAGAATGCCAGGCTTCCAAGCTCGTATAAAACTGCAGCGTCATTAGGATGATCCTGCAAATAGGACTCATAATAATTCTGAGACTGTCCGCTGTCGCCCCTGGCCTGAAAAAGCCTGCCCAGATACAGGTCTGCTAACGGCTCTTTCTGCTCTAACGCTTCACCAAGCTCTGTCTCTGCTTTATCATAATCACCGCTTAAAAGATACAGTTTTCCGCGCATCAGGCATTCCGGCCCTTTATCTCCCTTGATAGAAAGGCCCTTTTTCAGATAAGGCGCTGCTTCTTTTTCAAGCCCGGCGGTCATCAGCTGCTCATAAATACCGGCACACATTTCGCCGCTGTCCTTTTTATTCTGCTCTGCCATTTCAAAATCTTTCAAAGCTTCCTTTGTCTTACCCTGGCTGATATATGCACAGCCGCGCAGATAGTATGCGTCTGCATTCTTTTTATCGTAGTCTGCCAGCGCCGTATAGGTACTGACTGCTTCTTTCATCTGTCCGGCTTCCATCTGGGCATATGCTTTGTAAAAATTAATGTCTTCTTCCAGATTTGACACAATGCCGGCCCGCTGGCCTAACGCCTCGTTAAATGCCAGCACGGCCTTATCATAATCTCCCGCATCCAGATATCCGAGGCCTGTTTTGCGCAGAGACATTTCATTTTCGACCTGTTTCGCATCGCCGCAGCCGGAAACAGACGCCAGTATCCATAGAGCTGCGCCGGCTCCCGCAGCTGCCTTCCAGATACATTTTTTTAAATTCATAATTCCTCCAGTCCGGGAATCGCTGTTATTAAAGGTCACAGTTATTCACAGTCCTTGGGAATGGAACGACGTCACGGATATTGGACATGCCTGTTAAATACATGACACAGCGTTCAAAGCCAAGCCCAAATCCCGCATGCCTTGCAGAACCATACTTACGCAGATCCAGATAAAAACCATAGTCTTCTTCCCTGAGCCCCAGTTCCTGAATTCTTAACAGCAGCTTTTCATAATCATCTTCACGCTGGCTGCCGCCGATAATCTCCCCGATTCCCGGTACCAGACAGTCTACTGCTGCTACTGTCCTGCCGTCATCATTCATCTTCATATAAAATGCTTTGATTTCTTTCGGATAATCATATACAAATACCGGACGCTTAAATACTTTTTCTGTCAGATACCGCTCATGCTCTGTCTGTAAATCTGCGCCCCAGGATACTTTATAATCGAATTTACTGTTGTTCTTTTCAAGCAGCTTTACAGCCTCTGTGTAAGAAACTCTTGCAAAGTCTGAGTTCATGACATGCTCCAGCCGTTCGATTAATCCTTTGTCTACAAACTGGTTTAAAAATGCCATTTCTTCCGGAGCATGCTCTAACACATAACGGATAATATATTTCAGCATGGCTTCTGCCAGCATCATATTATCGGTCAGATCCGCAAAAGCAATTTCCGGCTCAATCATCCAGAATTCTGCAGCATGCCTGGTTGTATTTGAATTCTCTGCACGGAATGTCGGCCCAAATGTGTAGATATTTTTAAATGCCATCGCGTAAGTCTCACCGTTGAGCTGGCCGCTGACTGTCAGATTTGCGGCTTTTCCAAAGAAATCCTGTGCATAATCTATGCTGCCGTCTTCTTTTCTTGGCACATTGTTTAAATCCATCGTTGTAACCTGGAACATTTCGCCTGCACCCTCACAGTCGCTTCCGGTAATAATTGGCGTATGCACGTATACAAAATCCCGCTCCTGGAAAAACTGGTGTATCGCATAAGCCGTCAGAGAACGCACGCGGAATACTGCCTCAAACGTATTCGTCCTCGGTCTTAAATGCGTAATCGTCCTTAAATACTCAAACGTATGCCTTTTTTTCTGCAGCGGATAATCCGGAGAAGACGCCCCTTCAATCTCCACATTCTTTGCCTGGATTTCAAAAGGCTGCTTTGCATCCGGCGTAACTACAAATGTTCCTGTAATTACAAGAGCCGCCCCTACATTCACTTTTCCGATGTCTTCAAAGTTTTCCAGCCCGTCTCCATAGACAATCTGCACCGGCTCAAAAAACGTGCCGTCATTTACCATTAAAAACCCAAATGCCTTTGACTTGCGGTTGCTGCGCACCCATCCTCCGATTGTTACTTCCTTGTCTGTATACTGCTGCTGGTTACGGAATAATTCCCTGATATTTGTGAGATCCATCACTTTCATTCCTTTCTATTGTTTATTATTGTTTATTCATCTAAAATTCAGTCACTGTGACAGCCTTTATCCGCATCTTCTGCTTTTTACTTCGGTGCTGTGCCATATTTTACGGATGCATTTTCTACCACCATATCAAGCGCCCGGTTGCATACATACACCTTCTTTTCATAAGCCTCTCCGGCTTCAGCACTGACTCCGTTCGACTTATAAAAATCCTCTTCCGATTCATAGCCGTACGTACTGACCTGTTCTTCCACAAATTTTCTGAAAGCCTCTTCATCCAGTTCCATGTTTTCTTTCTTTACAATAGCCTCCAGAATCAGCTCTGTCTGCAGATTTCCTTCCATTTCATTTTTAATATCTTCGCGGAAATCTTCTTCTGACATGCCGTTATAAGTCTGAGCCAGAAAATCTTTCAGGCTCTGCCCTTCTTTGCAGTTATTATTTGAGTACTGGATAACATAATCAGATACACGTGCATCCAGCAGATCCTCCGGCATTGACACTTCACAGATTTCGAGCAGTTTATCAATAACTGCCTGTCTGGTATCCCGTTCCTTATTGCTCTTCTTACTGCTCTCCAGATACGATTTTACGTTTTCCTTGTATTCCTCTACCGTTTTAAATTCTGTATTCTGCGCTATATACTCGTCCGTTAACTCAAATTTTTTATCCGGGTCCGGTTCTACGATTTTATTGACTTTGACGGTAAATACGACGTCCTCTCCGGCAAGATCCTGGCTTGGGTAGGATTCCGGGAAAGTCAGGTTCAGCTCCACTGTTTCCCCGACCTTCGCTCCAACCAGCCCTTCTTCAAATCCGTCAATAAAATTGTTAGATCCAATAGTCAGATTATATCCCGACGATGTTCCTCCGGCAAAAGCTACGCCGTCCTTTTTACCTTCGTAATCAATATTAACGACATCGCCGTCTTCTACTTTCTTTTTATCTGTATCTCTGTAAACAGGCTGTGCATTGGACTCTGCCGCGCTCAGAGCATATTCGTCAATCTCTTTTTTTGTAACTTTGTAATTGTCAGACAGCGATATTTTGATATTTGAATAATCCCCCAGCTTTACACATTTGTCAATATCATAAGAAATTTTATCCGCTTCTGCACCTGTATCTGTGTTTTTTTCATCTGTCTGTGACTGTGAAGCCCCTCCGTTCTCCTGTTTTTCATCTCCGCATGCCGCCGCAGACACCGTTATGACTGCAGCAAGTAAAATCATCATTATTTTTCTTTTCATTGCATTCCATATCCCTTCTTAAATATAATAAATTGCTTTGTCTGCCACTGCCTGCCGCTACATCGAAAGACAGCAGCTTTTCCGTATTATTAACCATAACACAGAATTGTGAAAATTTAAAGTTTTTATTGCTTTACATTCAAAATAATGCTATAATTTTAAACAGTTATGGAATGAAATGGAGAACGGGCATTTCCGGAAACAAAATGGAGGAGGATAGCAGTATGAGACCGTGGCAGATTGTCTTATTAGTCATTACCGCAGTACTGTTGATTGCGCTGGTAGTTCTTTATTTTCTCGGCAGAAAGCTGCAGAAGAAAAAAGAAGAATCGGACAGACAGTTAGCTGCTGCATCACAGACAGTCCCGATGCTGATTATTGACAAGAAAAAGATGAAACTAAAGGAGGCCGGCCTCCCCGCAATGGTTTACGAACAGACGCCAAAACTTCTCCGCCGCCAGAAGGTTCCTATTGTAAAGGCGAAGATAGGGCCGAAAATCCAGACTTTTATGTGCGATGAGGCAGTATTTAATGATATTCCGTTAAAAAAGGAAGTCCGTGTGATTGTCAGCGGACTGTATATTACTGGCGTAAAGGGGCTTCGCAAACCATTGGAAAAACCAGCATCGCCAAAGAAAAAGAAATTATTCCAGCGGCTGCAGGATAAAGCCAGAAACCTTCAGGCTCAGCAGCAGAGCACTGCATCTTCCGGCAGTAAGAAGAAAAAATAAATAAAACCGGGCATCCCGTATTTCTTAAGTGCTTTGCACATGTGGATATGGGATGCCCTTTTTGTTATATATAATCCGGACGGCGGGCGGAGAAACGTTTTCCTTTTTCTGTTCCGCCTACAAACAGTAAGGAATTCCTGTTCAGTATTCCATTTCTGTCTCACTTAGCTGTCTGCGGATATCCCTGCCGCCGTACATGATGCGGACAATGCTCACTGTGTTTTTGGTTTCATCCGGCAGATAAAACACAAGGTAATTATCAACAGGGAAAAAACGGAGTCCTTCGCTGTGCCACGGTTCTCCTTCGTACAGCCGGAACCGCATCGGCATTTCATCAAGAACGCGGATTTCTTTCATGATCCGCTGCGTCTGCCCTGCTGCCGTTTCCGGCACAAGCAGTTCATATGCAATATACTCGTATATATTCCTCAGATCTCGCCTCGCCCCGGCCGTGTATACGATATCCCAGCTCATATCCCGTAATCCCGCCGCATTTCTTCTTCCACTGCATCTGCTGAAAATACCCTGCCTTCCTGTATATCCTCCATGCCCTTTCCTATCTCCGCGTCAAACTGCTCTTTTGTAAGGGAGCCGTATGCAGGCGGTGCCTTCTTCGGCAGCTTCATCTCGAACGGGATCCCCTGCTGAAGCACGACCTGCCTTAAAAACATACCGACTGCATTTGACATCGGTATCCCAAGCTGGTCAAGCACCCGTTCCGCCTGCTCTTTGATCTCAGGCTCAACACGTGCGAATACATTTGATGTCCTTGCCATCTAAACCACATCCTTTCACTATATAATATACTGCTTTTGCTTGCGGTATGCAAGCGTTCCGCTTGATTATTGAAGAATTTGCGATACCCATATACACGCACGGGGAAGGATACAAAGCCGGGATTATCTGAAAAACTGAATAGGCAGCATACAATAACTTTAGAGAAAAGCCGGATTATTCACTCTTTAAAATAATCTGCCATACCAATTGCTGCTGTTTCAAAATACTTTGACTGCAGATAATCATTTTCCATCTCTGTATTATAACATCCTTCTGCCTTTGCTTCTGCTATTGACTCAGCTGTGTCTTTCGGTGTTATTCCTCTATGGAAAGCTATACTCTGCGATTGTATACAAAAATCATACAAATTATCACAATTTTGAGAATCACGATCCTCAACCCCGCACTTTTTGCATAAAAAGGAAATAACCTCCGCGTCCTGCATTTGAAACGGATTTATCCCATACAGGGAAAGAACAAGGTTCTCATCTTTCGACACCTCAGCAAATGCAAGTCTGCCATCCACAAATTCCAGCTGCAGACAATTTTCAAAATAATAAATCCTGTCTTCTATTTCCGCATCCCCTTTTCCAAGGATATTTATAAGATCTTTCCGGCTCTGCCCAAACTCAATGATACTGCTATCATTTACTTCAATGCCACATAATGGCATCATCTTTATTTTAACCATATATTCTTCTCCCTTTTTATTCATTACTTGTTTTATTTTGCGACGCAAATCAATCGCCAGCCTCTTTATGCATTATACTCATTATAATTTATATTATCAAGTCTAACATCAATACCATTGATATTACCCTGACACACAGGATCCAGCTCAGAAAATTAAGAATTTCTTACTGTTTGCAAGCGGAACAGAAAAAGGAAAAAATATCGTCCGCATTTATGCTAAGAATCCGCTAAAATCCCGCTAACAGACCGCTAAGGAATGCTAAAATCTATTCCCTTTCTTTATGTTTTCCGTTATGATACATCTGCCAGAATCATGTATAAAAAGGGAGGAATTTTCATAATGGAAACAGTCATTGTCATTTTTAGCGTGATCATAGTCGCAGGCGTATGTGCCTGGAATTTCTTTGATACTTATCATAAATAATATGGAATAATGAGGTGATATCATGAATATACTTAGTCTTGCCGCTCTTTTCATTGGCGGTACATTTTCAGTTTTAATTCTGCTCTATCTGTTTGCCGGACTGATTGCGGTGCTGGCATGGAAAGTTTACAGAACGGCTCATCTGGGATGTTCGTTCTGGGATTAACCCGTGCCTGTGTCTGTGCCGGCTGACTGCTGCCGGATGTCTGAACACTGAATACAGCATATGTTCTTTCGGATGTCTGCTGCGGAAAGAAAGCAGGGCATCCGAAGGAAACACTGACTGATGCGGCTGGTTTTGGCAGAATTCAGATCCGGAATCTGCTTTTTCCTGGAATTTTTACAGTCCGTCTGCATTTTCTTATATTTTAGCAGAATCTTAGCGCTCTTTTCACTTGCAGTTTTCTTTGTGATATATTATTGTAGAAAGGTGCACATACTATATTTATCAGCCCGTGCCGCATATTTTCCATACAGTTTGAATCAGGAGAACTGCCAATGACCTCCCTCATAGATGTTGTAAAAAAACACCATGCTGTACTGACAATCCTTATCATGTCTGCAGCGACATTATGTTCTTTTCTTTTTTTCTTTCTTGTACCTTCCGGATCTGCAAATATTACATTATTTTATGTGTTTGCGCTTATTATAATCGCACGCTATACAAAAGGATACCGTTACGGCATTGCAGCTGCGCTGTTTTGCGTTGTATTTATTAATTACTTTTTTACTTATCCGCATTTTAAATTAAATTTTACGCTGGCCGGATATCCGGTTACTTTTATTGTTATGCTTGCGATTACGCTAATCACAAGTACCCTGACATCTCATATGAAGCGCCAGGCGGAGGCTCTGGCTGCAGCGGAAAAGGAAAAAATGCGGGCAAATCTGCTTCGTGCCGTTTCCCATGACCTGCGCACTCCGCTAACAGGCATTATCGGCTCTGTCGCTACGCTGCGCGAAGACAGCCTCATACAGACTGACCTGCAGCTGCACGAAACCGTAAACCATATTTACGATGATGCAGCCTGGCTCTTAAATATGGTTGAAAACCTTCTTTCTGTTACCCGAATCCAGGACACGGATACACATGTCAAAAAGTCAATGGAAGTGGTGGAAGAAGTTGTATCTGAATCCATTGCCCGGCTCAAAAAAAGGCTTCCGCAGGCCCGGATTGAAGCAGCCCTTCCGCAGGATTTCATTATGATTCCAATGGATGCAATTTTAATCGAACAGGTGCTGATTAATCTTATGGAAAATGCGCTGGTACATTCCAAAAGCACACAGCCTGTCCGCCTGCAGGTAACCGCAGACCTGTCTTGTGTACTGTTTGAAGTGATTGATTACGGTGTGGGAATTCCCAAAGATTTGCTGGATACGATTTTTGACGGTGTTCCTTCCTGTGAATCCAAGTCCGCAGACAGCAGAAAAGGCATGGGCATCGGCCTGTCTATCTGCAAAACAATTGTTCTGGCGCATCATGGAACTATTACGGCAAAAAATCATACGGACGGCGCTGTATTTTCCTTTACACTGCCTTCCGCTGAATGCAGCTGAAAGATTCGCCCAGATTTATGAAACACATCCTAAATATACTGAAAGGAACTTTTTTATGAAAAATCAGTTTTCTGTTTTGATTATTGAAGATGAAAAAAATATATGTGACTTTATGACAAAATTTCTGACTTCCCACGGTTACCGTGTAACCGCCGCTTCCTGTGGCAGAGACGGACTGTCTGTGATTTCTTCCTGCTGCCCGGATATCATACTGCTGGACTTAGGGCTCCCGGATATGGACGGTATGGAAATCATTCAAAAGGTGCGCACATGGTCAGCCAGCCCGATTATTGTCATATCTGCACGTACCATGGAGCAGGATAAAGTCCATGCACTGGATGCCGGAGCCGACGATTATATTACAAAACCTTTTGGCACATCCGAACTGCTTGCCCGCATCCGCACCTCTCTGCGCCACAGCAATCAGTTAAATTCCGGCGGAGATTTATACAACAAACCTTATCAGGCGCTGGATCTGACAATTGATTTTGAAAAACATCTCGTGCTGCTGGCCGGCAGACAGCTGCATCTGACGCCTGTAGAATACCGGATTGTAACTTTTCTGGCACAAAATTCCGGCAAAGTGCTGACCTACAGCGCCATTATGCAGAATGTCTGGGGACCTTATATCGACAGCAGCAATAAAATTCTCCGCGTTAATATGGCAAATATACGCAGAAAACTTGAAAAAAATCCGGCTGAACCACAGTATATTTTTACAGAAATAGGCGTTGGATACCGGATGATTGAAAACGGAATTACATTTCAAAACCTGCCCCAGGATTGAAAACAGAACCACATTTCTTATCCTGTTTACAGACTGAAATGGCTCTGATCCTTGGACTGGACATACAAATCTATCGTACAGTCTGCCAGATGCTCATAATTTACATCCAGTGCATACGCCACCTGCGCATGGATTTCTTCTTCTGATTCTTCGATCGAAATACTATGGGCGTCAATTCCCATCATCATGCTGCCGAACGGAGTGCTGTAGCAGGTCATATTCTTTCTGTCCTTCTCAAATATCATATGCACATTGGAAGAGCCTCTGCGTGTAATTTCCAAAGAATCCTTCTGCAGTTTTAACACATTTTTTGTTACATTTTCAAATCCTTCCACAACTTCGTCATAAAGTATATAATGCTTTCCGTTTTTGTAGTAATATTCTCCCGGCGCTATGATTTCTACCGGTTCGGAATCATTGATATCATCGCTGTCTGCGGAAAACTGAAGGCCGCTGATTTTTAAAAGTATGTCCTTTGTCATCATTTAACTCCTTTTTGGCTTGGAAATACTGGCGCGTGTTTCATATAAATGTCAGTTTTATGGAATACCGGCTGTGTATTCCGGATATATTTTAACTTTTTTTATGCGGATTTGCAAGATTCGATTGCATCTATATTTTCACCACAAATCTGCGGGCCCTTCTGTAATTCGGTCTGCCTTCCACGCCGCTCAGACTGAAACTGACTCCAAAATAACTGTGGTTTTTGTCGATCAGCTGCCAGGAAGGATCGTATACTTTTCCGCCTGCTTCTGCCCAGCCATGTCCTCCGCTGGATACCGCATAACAGTTTTTGTACCCGGCTGCATTGGCCAGAAATGCAAAAGCTGCTCCATAAGCATAACAGCTGCCATGTTTCTCCCAAAACATCGCCCGGGCATAATCCTGTTCCCAGTGTCTGGTATGCAAAAATTCAGGAGAGCCGCGGTACTGGTAATGTTTCAGCAGATAGTCAAAACTCTTTCTTAGTTTTTCCTGTTTTGTCATGGCAGGCTTCGATGCCTTTTCAACAATCTGATTCGCCATTGCCAGTATTTCCAGCTTCGCTCTGCTTTC
Source organism: uncultured Eubacterium sp. (assembly GCA_910580075.1). Classification (GTDB taxonomy): domain Bacteria; phylum Bacillota; class Clostridia; order Lachnospirales; family Lachnospiraceae; genus Eubacterium_J. Next base: position 86,976 of record CAJTVR010000002.1, read on the forward strand.
GTCTGTCAGTTTTGCCTTTCCGTCTGATGCCAGCGTGATGTCATTAATTTTATCAGATACAATCATAAAACCTTTGCCTGCATTTGCTGTTTTGAAAAAATAATATTGATCTTCGTATTTCTGCCAGCCTGTATGCTGGACTCCTTTAGAATCAAAATAATACTTTTTGCCATTGATGGTTTTGATTCCTTTCACCTTCCTGCCGCCTTCATAGTACAGATATTTCTGATTTCTGCATATCCATCCCTCCTGTGCAGATTTGGTGCTGTATGCCTGTGCATCTTCAGGCTCTTTCGCATTTCCAGGCTCTTTGATATCTTCGGATGCTTTTACATCTTCCATTTTGCCAGACAGCTGTTCCTGCTGTGCCCAGGTCTTCACACTGCAGCATCCCATACAAATCAGCACAGCTGCCGTCAGCAGAATACCACGCACGGTTCCTGCTGATATTCTGATCTTCATAAATAAAAACCTTTTCAAACTGAAACCCCCTCTTTCATTGCATAAGGTCCGTCAGCGGGCTTTCTGCTGAATTCCTGCCAGTTTCTGCCAGCTGAATTCTGCTTCATCAGCAGATGCTTTTTGCTGTTGCCGCCTTCAGCACTTCCGACCTCCCTCTCAGCTTCTGCCAGATGAATCCTGCTTCACCAGCAGATGCTTTTCTCTGTTGCCGCCTTCAGCGCTTCCGCTTTCCCTCTCAGTTTCTGCCAGATGAACCCTGCAAAATAACCGGATTTTCTATAGATGCCTTAAGCATCTTTCACTCTCACAGATTTTCACTGCTGCTAAATCAGCCTCTTTAACACCGGACGCATTCCGTAGCCGTCATAAGACCTGTTATAATATTCACTGAATCCGCGTGCTTCTGCAAACAGCGGATCATATACCCGTCCATTCAATTCTACCCATGCGTGCGACGTATCACAGGCTACATACACCTGCGGATAGCCGCATTCGTGAAATAGAAATGCTGCCGCCGATGCTTCTGATACGCAGCATCCCTGATGATTGTCAAAAATATCATTTGCAAATGTAACTTCCCATCCAGCCTGTCTGTAAATTGGCTGCAGCCTCCGGTAGCGTTTGTATGGAAACTGGAAAATCCAGCGGAAGCATTTTTCGATTTTCTGGCTTCTGCTGTCAGATGCATTTGTTACCTGGTCTACAATCGCGCGTGCTTTCATCATAGTCTGGATTTTCTTTACATTTGCGTCTGTCTTTTGCGCCGTTCCGCTGCCTGTAATTTTAATACCGTCAATTCTGGCTGAAGAAGCCATGACTCCTGTCTCTCTGTCAAAATAATAATATTCACTGCCGATTTTTTTCCAGCCGCACACAGCTTTACCGTTTTGATCTATGTAATAAGTCTTTTCAAACTCTCTTAGAAACTGCTCTGCCAGCTTCCTGCTCATAGACCGGAACGGTTTTTTAGATACCGCAAAAATTCCGCCTTTGGAAACTGATATTTTCAGATTCCCTTCTTTGGATACGACTGGCGGATGATAAAACAACGGCTCAAAATTCCGTTTATTTTTATCATAGCGGTATACATATACTTCTGTGCCGCTTTCCCAGCCTTCTGCCGGAAAAATTACATCCATATCCAGTTTAGCGCCGCTTCCAAAAGAAAATTTCAAAACTTTTACGCGGCCTGCTGAAATACTATTTTTCTGCAGCGCTTTTTTCATATCAGTCCGAAATGACTTTAGCAGACTGTCCGTACTGTCTTTTAAATCAGCCAGTTCCAGGCTGCTGCCTGACTGTCTGATACGGCTTGTTTTTACATCTAATTCCAGTTTACCGGACACTTTTTTAATACGGTCCGCACTGGCTTTCATATGATAAGACCTGCCTGAGGCATCTTTGATCGTTATTTTAAGATTTTTCCCGCTGTCTGCCAATGCGCTTACTGCATCTTCTTCCAGCACAGCTCCTGGAAGTGCATCCGTACTGCTGCCTTCGTCTGTGACTGCTGCCAGAATCGTGACAGAATCAGCCTTTTTATCTGACACTGCTTTCTTAAGAAGATCTCCCCGAACCTGCAGGCTGACATGTTCTGCTGCGCCCGCTAATACACCGTTTATCCTGAATGCAGCTGTTACGGCCGTTCCAGATTTTTTGACTGTGCTTTTAGCCGGGATAATCAGTATATTCTTTAAATTCGTGCAGTCTGTAAAAGTATGTTTTCCAATATCAGAAACACTGTCTGGTATTTCTATTTTCTGCAGTCCGCTGCAGTCTGCAAATGCTGTTTCTCTGATGCCCTTTACGGTATAACTTTTATCCGCACCATAAATTTTTTCTGGAATAACAATACTTCCTGGCATTTGTTTTTCATAGCCGTTTATGTAACATGTACTATTATCATACAGCTCATAGATCACGCCCTGGCTATCCGTAAAAACAGGCTGCATACCGTTTTCAGCGGTTTCGTCTGGCTGTTTCGTCCAGCCGTCTGTGTCTGCGGTGTCCGGCATTTCATATTCCTGCGCATATTCCGGCTGACCTGCCTGAATACCTGTGTCTGCGGCGTCTGCCAGCGTAGATTTTTCCTCCGCCTGTGATAATATCTGCGTGTGTAACAGGAAAAGAATAGCAAATCCTATTACGGCACTCGTTTTCATAACAGTATAAAAGCCTCTGCCGCATGTTAAAAAATTTTTCATAACTGCATAATTCCTCCTCACTCCTTCAGATGATTTTGTCTTTTTTATTATACTAAAAAGGAAAACGGCTATCAATGCTTTCTTTTCTAAATATATCCGCAAGGTATATGTTACCCGGACAAAAGAAGAGGCTGACTCACTAAGCAAAATATTTAGTGAGACAGCCCCTTCTTTTGCAGTATATGTATTAATCCTGTATTGTCCGTCAAATGCCAGACTCTTTATCTGCATTTACGTGCTACGACTACCAGCCTTCCATTTTCCTGCGAATACTCACAGGTAGACAGCATCAGTATCTGGTCTCCATATTCCATAAAACAGCCTGAATCAAATAACTGGTTTTCTTTTACAAAATCCAGGCATTTCTGAAATTCCTCCCGGCTGTTATAACTGAAAAACTGATAATACCGGAATCCCTGTTCATTTTCATTTAATATCCTTGTCTTAAACACTGCCACGGCTTCGTATCTGCCGGTTTCATACACTGTGTCAAAACGGATTTCTCTGTGTGCCTGAAAAAAAGCAGCATCCTCATACAGATCCAGCGAGCCAAACATATGTCCGTTTTTCATGTTATGCCCGTAAACAATCGTATTATCGTCCAGCGGCCAGCAGCTGTTCAGAGGGTCTGCAAACAGTGCCCCTTCCACAGAATCTGAGCCTGTAAAATCATGGTCAAGATAATACTCCTTTTCTTTAAAAGGCTGCATAACCGGCTGATCTATCTGTGTGCCCGGAATCTGCAGCCAGCCGAACAGCCCTGGATATTCCTGTGCTATATGCTGATACTGTTTTAAGATCTTCGGGCGTTTTGTGTGTCCTGAACTGCCTGCAGCCTGGTCTGGCGTTTTGGAATCCTCCTTCTGCTTTTCGCCAGGCGTTTTTTTCAAAGACAAGTCTTGAAGCTGTGTATTCTGATGTCCTGGCACAGATTTGTCTGCTCTGTCTGTTTCGTATGCCTGCGGATTGTATTCCAAAGCATCCTGCAAATCTGCATTCATGGAGATATCTTCTTTCTGGGAAGCGGATACTTTCATCTGGTGTGCATTCCAGGTATTCTGGTTTCTGGCAATCTGCCCATACAGCCATGCTGTCATAAAACAAACTGACAGACTGGCAAATATAAAAACAACAGAATTGTGCATACGGTCTGCAGACGGACCATGGAGTTTTGGATGCATAAATACCGCGGAATTATGCATATGTTTCGAAAACAGACCGTGCTGTTTTAGATACATAAATACCGCGGAATTATTATGCATCCGCTTCGAAGACACACCGCAGCATTTATGATGAGAATCCTGCATCACCCATGCCGCAAGCCTTTCCAGTTCGTCTTTATCATCTTTACCGTCTGTACCTGTTCCAGCAGCGCAGGGCTTTTCAGACTCATACGGACAGCTGTTTTTCAAATGAACCGCGCCTGAACAATTCTCTTCTGACAGACCCAGTTTTTCTTTCAGCGTGAGAACAAACATCAGACCGATTTTCGTTTTAAAATAGTTCTCCTGATGTTCTTCCAGCTTTGGCAGAACACAGATCCATTTCTCTTTTCCAAGATGCCCGTATCTGCTTATCAGCTGGATCAGCTGTCCGGTATCACTGAAAAGCTCCGGCCAGTTTTTTACACCGTGTCCGCCATCTGCTGTATCCGCTATCTGCTCTAAGTATACCAGAAATGCATTTCCCAGTCTGCCAGGCAGCAGCTCCTGCTGTCTGTGGCGAAGACCCCGGCAGCAGAAACGCAGCTGCCGGCTGTTCATGCGCCAGGCTTTTTCAATGATTTTTTTCATATTTAAAAGAGTATTTTGTTCTGCTGTCCAATCCAGAGCCATATTCTGTCCTCTTTCTCTGATAAGTATGTCAGAAAACAATCTTAAATTACCGTTTTGATAACAGCTGGATTCCCAGCACAGCTAAATTGCCATTAAATTCTGCTTCTGTCAGCCACCGGTATCCTGTCTGGTATGTTCCTCTATTCGAAGATTTATAAGAGTCCAGAATCAGGTATCTGCCATTTTCATACGAAACCAGTGCCATAAGATGACCCGGGACACTAATCACTGCTGTTCCTCCATTTTGCAAGTGTGACCGCGCGCTGCTTACTCTGCTGACACTGCCAGCGTATTTGAAACCATATGCAGACCCGTATGCATCCGCATATGCCTTATATAAAGATAACGCTGTTCCCTCACCATTGATCCGGTGGTTATTGCTTACTGACCAGGCTGCCAGCTCTGAAGGCTGTATGAAATTTCCTGTCATGTGATAAACTGCGTTTACATACGCCAGTATCCCGCAGCCGGCCTGCGATAGATTTGCATTTCTACCGCCTGGTCCTCTGCCATAAGATACATTTGCCCACCTGCTGTCAGTCTGGCTGAATACCGTTATAGGCCGCTGTGCAGGAGGATTATTCTGTGCCGGTTTTTCATAGTATCTGCCATCTACTGTTGTACTCTGCAGCCGGAATTTCTGCGCATCACTCCCGTTTCCTGTCCAGCACCGGACATTGATTCCGCCTACAGCTCTTCCGTCTTCTACGTCCAGATATAAACCATTACACTTGGAAATAAATGAACAGCGTCCATCCGATGTCTTTATGATCTTCCATTTCTGGTTATCGCCTCCGTGACTTTCGTACTGCATGATATTCGTGCCGCTGGACTGCCCGTTTCCGGCAACATCCAGTGACCTTCCTGAATGGACTGCTGTAATTGTATAGTAACCGTCCGGCTGCCTGCGGACCAAAAAGATCTGGTTCTTTAACCCAAGGTTGCGGTATATCTGTATATTTGCACCGTCGTCCATATAGGCACCATATACGTCTAAGACAAAGTTAAAGTCAAGAGCGCTTTCAATCCGGTAGTATCCGTCCTCAATATTAGCATCCTGAGTACTGTTTGTACTGTATTTTCCAGAAACCCAGCCCATTTTATATCCGCCAGATACCGGATAAATAATCTGTGTTTTATTTCCAGATGTTCCTACGATTATAACATTGTCACTGCTATAAACAGTACCCAGTGACTGGGAAAGATTTGATCTGCGGTAAACTGTTTTGCTTACTCCTAAGCGTACTTTATTTGGAGAAAAATTAATGTTAGAAAAAAAACTGCTGCTCTGTGCATATGCAGTACGGTAACCTCTCAATACCGGATATTTCACCCTGCAATAGCCATCTGACTGCACTTGCTGAATTACGCACTTATCTGTATAGCCATCAATATACCCAGTATATGTATATCGGCCATTACTTAGATTGTAGGTATTGACACGTCCTGTTGGAATTGTATAACAAGTAACAGGGACCCAGTTTGTCTCAGTCGCTGCCTGAACAGGTAAGAAATTCACCATAACGCATGCCATAAACAGCATAATCCCGGTTAAACTAAATAGCATCTGCCTGATTTGTTTTTTTGTCATAATGTCTTCCTCCTCATATTACTAATACATTGTCGATGAATCTCCATATTCACTATAATAGATCTTTCCATTCCACTGTTTTACCGTCTTTGCACGGACATAATATACCTTCGACTTTTTCAGCCCTGTCAGCTTTATATTCGGACTTTTACTTTTTTTCGTTTTCGTAAGCCCTTTCGTGAATTCACTGGATGTAGAATACTGTAAAATATATCCTGTTACACCAGGCTGTTTTTCGATTTCGACAACTGCCTTCGACTGGTTTCTCTTTGTCTGGGCAATCTGGCACGGATTCGGCTTTACATGAATCTTAAAGTTATAAAAGGCGCTGCTGCCTGCCCATGGGGCGACTTTCAAATAATAATCTCCCTTTTCCAAAGAACATGTATCGACAGAATGGGCATATCCTTTATTTGAATCATAACCAGCACGAAATCTGTTCAATCTACGGCCTTCCAAATCCAGAATACTAAATTCCATTATTTGTCCATAGCTATAATGCGACATGCTGATCTGTCCAGAAAACGGCATATGGAACATATAAAAATCCTGTCCGTCATCCAGTCCAATCTGCCCTGTATATTTCGATTCTGCTTTGATACTAACCGCCTGGCTCAGTATATCATTGGGATGCGTCTGCGATTCCGGAAAACTTTCATTTGCAGAATCAAACTGCAGTGCAAATGAATAAGCCCCTTCACTTCCGGTAATACGCATATAATAAGTCCCTGCCAATAAATACCACTCTTCTTTGCGATAAAGACAGCCACGGTTTGAATCATGATAAATATCTTTTCCATCCAGTCTTTCATATTCATGATTCAGCAGCTGCAAATGTCCATTGGACGTGTTCATCGATACTGTATATGTCACCTTTCCCGATTCTCCCAAAACAAACTTATAATAATCGACGCATTCATCCTCCAGCCGGCCGCTGTAGGAATGATCCACATGAACAGGAACTGCATCATAAACTGTCTGTTCCTGCGCAGAAACACTGACTGCCAATAAGCCGTTCATCAGAAAGACCGTGCAGAAACACACCGCCTTTACCCAGTTATTTTTCAAAAACTGCTTCACTCCCATTTCCTCCCATCTCACATTTTGACTAAAAACAAACGCAATCGCATTTTCACTGACCTCTGTTATTTCACAACAACTTTCACCTTTATAGTCTTTTTTCCGCTTTTTACCTTAATAACTGCTGTTCCCTTTTTCTTTGCCTTAATAAGTCCTTTTTTATCCACCGCAGCTATTTTCGAATCTGATGACAGATACCGGATCGCCTGTGAAGATGTAACCGGCGTTACTTCTGTTTCCAGGCGGAATTTTTTTCCAGCTTTCAGTCTTACATTCTTTTTATTGACTGTAATCTTTTTTGTCTTAACCGCCTTTTTTTGTACCTTAATCTGTACAGCTGCCATATTTCCGCGTTTTGTAACAGCCCGTACAAATGCTTTTCCGGCTTTGATTCCTTTTATCTTTCCTGAAGTACTTACAGCCACAACAGATGCATTCGACGTTTGGTACCGCACGATTTCATCATCGCCAGTCACATATGCTTTTACTGCCGTGGTTATCTTTCCTTTCTGCAGGACTGCTGATTTTACATTCCATTCCACGGCACATTCTTCGTCCTGTTCTTCGTCTTCATAGTCTCCGTCTTGTGCATTGTCAGGATCTGTATCTTCATAAAATAGGTCATCGTCTGCCCAGCCGCCTGTATCAGAATCGTCCTGCTGCTGTTCATTTTCCTGCAGTGTACTGTCACCGTCCGGCACTGTCTGGTTACCATCTGTAAAATCTGTCTGGCCCGGCCCGTTCTGATTCTGGTTCGTCTGATTCTGATCTTCCAAAGGCTCATCTTTCGTATTCTGATCCGGCAAATCCTGGTCAGGTAAATTCTTGTCAGGTAACATATCAGACGGTTCGAGATTAGAATCTTTAATTTCTTCAAGTTCTCCTGTTTCCAGATCTGTATGTTCATTCTGTTCACCGGAAATATTCTGATTTTTATCATCCGTCTGCTGCGTCTGATCTTTCTCTGCATCTGGTTTCTGCTGAATCTGGTCTTTTTCAGTATCTGGTCTGATTCCTGTATCTGGTTTATGATCTGGTACAGGTCCCGGTGCCGGAATATTCTTTTCCCACTTTGCTGTCAGCTGGCAGTCTGCACCAATTTTGGTATTCACAGCTGTCTTTGACTTTCCGTAATACCAGCCTTTAAAGGTATATCCATCACGTACCGGCACTGGCAGTTTCCCCAGACTTACGCTTGCATAATATGCATACAGCGTCTGATCGGATGTTAATGTAACGTACGCACCCGGCTGATATATCTCAGACGGTTCAGATCTTTTCGGCGTCCATCCTTTAAAATATGTCTTAAGCTGAATCCTGTCTGTATTTACTGTCCCGCCATCCGCATTCAGAAGCACGGTATAAGACCTCACAGGAACAGTATAGCTGATCCTGGTTTTTGAACCGGCTTCCACTGTCTGTATGCCCGACCCGCCGCTTCCTCCATTCGCATCATAAGCAAGCGTTACTTTCTTTCCCTGACGGTTATTTACCTGAATATTGTAAGAAACTGTTTTCGTAATCCCGGCTTCTGTGTAGCTGACCTGTACTTTCTGCGTGCCGGCAGAATTCGTATTTCCAGTCACTTTGTACCCGGTCACTGTTTTGCTTTTTCCATTATTATAATTCGCGGTTACCGTCATGCCGTCTGTATTCAGTTTTTCCCCGGTTATATAAACAGTCTTTAATGGTTTTTGGGTAATACTGATCGAAGCAAGCTGTTTTTCCACTGGAAATTCACTTATGATTCCAACTATAAACTGCTGCATCAGTTCCACATCTTTTTTGTCCACATACCCGTCTCCGTTTACATCTGCCCGTTTCTTTTCATCCGGCGTCAGCGTAATCTTTCCGTTTGCCGCCTGGTTAATGACTGTCAGATCTGTTGCCGTCACTCTGCGGTTACCGTCTAAATCACCATAATAAAGATCCCGCCTTGTATTGACCGGTTCGCTGATTGTAATCTGTACAGATTCCCGGACTGTTCTGCCATTCACCTCAGCCTGCACGGTTCCTCTGTATACCCCTGTCCCGTCCAGAGACGACCTGATCCAGTTATAGTCACTCTGGTCATATGTATAAGAAAATTTTCTGCTTCCGTCAGGATGAAAAATGGTTTCTGTCACCTTATAATTCCCCGGTGAGACTTCGTTCAGCCGCCTGTCCGTATTCAGGTCCAGCAGTTCATAACACAGATAATAGTCAGTTCCTTTTGTACCGCTTGTATGTCCAATTCCCATCCGGCTGTCAGAAAACCATACACGGATGCCAGGCCTTATGTTTTGAACAATCTCAAAACTTACCGTGCTGTTACCTTCAAAACCGCCTGTTACCTTCACGACTCCTCTATACGTCCCGGCACTGTCAGCACGGACAGCGATCCAGTTGTAATCGCTTTTTCCATAATTCTGCGTTATGGCAATGCTTCCATCCGGATTATAAAGCGTTTCTGTAACAGAATAATCAGCCTGTCCCCCGGCTTCGCTGTAGCGTTTTCCGCTTTTTAAATCCACCAGCTGATAGCACAGATAATACCAGTTTCCTTTTTTGAAACCGGAAGATTTATCCCCCATTTTCGTATCAGATATCCACGTCTGTATCTGCGGCGGTCCCACCTGGCTGGCTTTTGATAAATACTGCATGGCGCAGTACCCACTGTGTCCGTTCCATTCCACATGTGCCCACTGGCCGTCTGATTTCGTCACACGAACCACTGTCCCTGTCGGAATAGCCGCAATGAAAGCAAAATCTGTACCATGCCCGCTTCTCATATTTAATGCCCCATTGGCCGTGACCTTGTAATCACCGGCATAAGATGTACTGCAGCTGCAATTGTCCGAAACAGTACCGCCAGCCAGAGTGAAATTTCCGCAATAACCATATCCTCTGTATTTATTTGCCCAGCTGCTGATTGTGGACTTCTGCACACGGCCTCCTGACGCATGCACGAAATATCCATTGCCTGTATAAATTCCTGCATGTCCATAATAAGCAGCCCCGCATCTTCCGCACGGCCCGCCTCCACAGTTTCCAAAATACACAGTCGCACCCACTGGAATATTGGCAGAACTTGTTGAACGTATATACAGATTTCCGCTTTTCGATGCACAGCAGTTATATGGTCTTGCTCCCCCTAAAGCCTGATAGCATTCCTCCACAAACTTCAGGCACATTCTATCTGTATATGACTGATTCACTTTTGATTCTGCATAATTTTTAATGGCTGATGACTGCAGGACGGCTGCAGCCTGTACATATTGTGTCTGACACGGCATCCGCCCCATAACTGCCAGTATCATGCACAGCCATACACAAAGGCATCTTTTTATCCTTTTTGCTGTTTTCATAAAACACCTCCTGTCACTGCGGGTATTATTCCGTGTGCATACTCTTTCTTACTGCAAAACCAACCGCCGCCATTCCGCATACAACAGCAAGTATTAGTAATAAATCACTGCCCAGCCCTGCACCCGTTTTATAATTCTGGTCCAACTGATCCTGATGTCCGCTCGAAGACGTATATGGTACCGTACTTTTTGCGATATATTCCTGTGCCCCGGTATCATATGAATCTATAATATCCTCACTGCCGGTCTCAGCTTCATCATCCTCAGTTTCATCCTCTGCCCAGTCATCCTGCATTTCGTCATCTGCGCCTGTCCAAGCCTCTGTCCATTCATCATCTCCATCTTCCCAATCGTCGTCATCCTCGAAATCTTCCTGGTCTTCATCCTGAATTTCATCCTGAATTTCATCCTGATTCTGTCCTGCCTGGTCTTCACTGTTTTGCAGACCGTCAGAGCCCTGGTCTGCTGTGTCTGTCTGCTGCACGTTTTCTTCCTGGCCAGATGCCCCTGTCTGCTGCCCATCTGTATTCTGGTCAGAAACATCTGATGTCTGTCCGCCTGTATTCTGATCAGAGGTCTCTGTCTGCTGCATATCTGCATTCTGGTCAGAAATATCTGATGTCTGTCCGCCTGTATTCTGATCAGAGGTCTCTGTCTGCTGCACGCCTGCATTCTGATCCGAAGTATTCTCCTGCTGTACGCCCGTATTCTGGACTGAGGTCTCTGTCTGCTGCACGCCTGCATTCTGATCCGAAGCATTCTTCTGCTGTGCGCCTTTATTTTGCCCCGCTGATACCGGCGTTTCCTGGCCGGACATATCCGAATCCGCATCTCCTGTCTGTGATACTGCAGCCGGACCTGACGCTTGCAGCCGGGACGATGATTCTGATGCATATGCCGTATGCCGCGGCATAATATTAAAGATTAAAATAAATACTGCTATACGGAAAATTTTTTTATTGATTCCCATATCTTTTCCTCCTGTCTGAACGGTCTGTAAAGCTGACGGTATCTGTATCAGCCGGTTTTAACAGGCACTGGAATGACCAGCGTTACTCCCGCTTTTATTTTTTTTGATTTCGGAATGACATCCTTATTTGCATCATAAATCTGACGCCATTTACCCGTGCTGCCATAATACTTCTTTGCAAGACTCTTAAGGTCATCACTTTTTTTAGATGTACAGGTTAAAGCCGGGATGTGCAGCTGTGACCCTACCTTCATCCGGTATGATTTATATACCTTATTTTTATTAGCCTGAAAGACTTTTTTCCATTTGCTGTCCGTTCCGTAATACCTGCGTGCAATTTTCCCCAGATTATCCTCCTTTTTGACAGTATGGACTGTACAGACCACCGGAACCGGAAGGACCAGCTTCATGCCTTCTTTTAACTGCCTGGACGCAGGTATAACATCTTTATTCACCTGATAAATGATGTTCCATTTGCTCATTGCTCCAAAATATTTCCTGGCAATGCTTTTTAGATCATCTCCCTTTTTCACGGTATAATTCAGTGCAGGAATCTGCAGTACCATACCTTTTTTCAGCTTCTTAGATGCAGGAATCTTCTTTTTATTCGCGTCATAGATTTTTTTCCATTTGCTGGATCTGCCATAAAAGTTCTTTGCAATGCTCTTAAGGGTATCGCCTGCTTTCACTGTATATTTACCTGCATTTGCCAGATCTTTCCTGACTGGTTTTGGCACCGGTTTTGGTACCGGCTTCGGTTCTGGAGCCGGTGCAGGTGCCGGAGACGGCTCTGGTTCCGGTTCTGGCACGGGTTTCGGCGCTGGCTTTGGTGCCGGAGCCGGTGCAGGTGCCGGACTGTAGCCGCCAGAACTTCCCCCGCTGCTTCCAGATGAAGGCTTGTTATCCGGTTTTTTCTTTACGGCTTTGTAATTTTGCGCTGCAGCATTGACTACCCGCTGTTTCTTATCCCTTCTGAACTCTACCCCGATGGTATGAACACCTTCCGATTTCGGGAGCGCCTTTGCTATAATAGTAATACGGGTACTGCCTGCTTCCGCCTTATAATCTTCATTCAGTTTCAGTTTTTTACCATCAATATAGAGATCTGTATATTCATTAAATACGCCTTTGGAAATGATCAGATAATCTCCCGACGCAGTTGTGTCATAGATATCTTTAATCCTCTTTTCAAGTTCATAACCTGCAGCTTCAGCACCTGCTACATTTTCATCTGAATTATCCAGTACTTCAAACCGGAACGTCCGTATGTCGGGCTTTAGCGGTTTATTGCTGTCCATCTGGATTGTAATCTCAAATTTCCCCGTTTCCATTGGGACACCATACAGCTCGCCATTTTGAAGCAGCTGCATCCCGTCCGGCAGACGCCCTTTTATCAGTGAATAACTCGGATAATTCCATTTGTAAGTATTATTGTTTGTGATCAAAATTCCATACGGAACATATTTGACAGGGTTTTTAATCTTTGTTGTCGTCATCCGCGGATCTCCGACAACGCCTGTCAGCCTGAGCACCATTTTTGTCTTTTGGCCGGATGATTCCTGTGCTGTAAAGGTCAGTGTCCCCAGATCTCCATAATCCTTCGGAGGAAGCTCTCCGTCTCTGGCTTTGAGACGTACTTTGGCCAGATTCGGCAGGATTCCATTTTCCTGTGTCCGCTCTATCGTTGTAAACCCTCCAAGGTCATGCTTCCCGTTCAGTCTCCAGTAATCATCCATGACAATGCTGTCGGATTTAAGCTCTGCACGCAGTGCTGACATCGTTGTGCATCCTACATTTGCAATCAAAATGTCATGCAGATCATTATGATAAGAATCCAAAAACAGCTCTCTCGTGGATTCAACAGTCTCTCCTCTCTTTGTCTGTGACTTATCATGGTCCAGGCTGGTAAGGTAAAGCTCTGCCGGATACGCAGCTGCATCTTCCACTGTCTTCATTTTAAAGATCCTGACAAAATAATTCGTCTGATGCTGCCCGTCTTCTGAGGCAGCCGTAAACTGTACCATTTTGGATGAAAAGTCAGCCGGACTGCTTTGTTCATTACCAGTCTGTACTCCATTTAAGTACATTTTTGCACCTTCATCCAGCCTGTATTCCAATACAAGTGCTGACAAGTCTACGGGCTGATCCGTTTCTTCGGCTGTATTGCTTACAAAAAATGTATAATTCTGCCCGTCATAAGAATCATGTGTCTGTGCCGGCAGTATATAGTAAGGCACCTTTGCCCCGTCTGCTGTTTTCACACCTGTAAATGTCACATTTGTATCAGAACTCAGATACCTGTCCGTTTTTATTGTATAACCGTATTTTTTCTGGTTTTTATCCCCATCCTGGCCAATAAAAATACTGAAAGAAACACCTTTGCTGTAATCGGCTGTATAGCCGTCAGTAAACAATGTATCCCTGATATTTGCTGCACCTTTTTCCTGCGCTTCCGAAACAGAGGCATATCTGCCCTGATACGCCATGACATCCTCGCCTGGTTTGTCCTGCGTGCTGCCTTTATAATAAGTAAACAGCTGTGTATACGGAGCATTCAGCGCGTGTGGATTTTTCAAACGGTAAGTCTGAAGCATTGTACCATCTGCCTGATATGAAGTGTTCCGAACATATGAAATACTCGTACCATCCTGAGCTTTCAAGCTTTCAAGAAAAACAGAACCTTTTTCATCCGGATCCGGTTTTTCCTCTTTCTTTTCTGTCTTAATCCTGTAATATTTCTTCACCTGCTCCTGGCCGCCGTCTGCTCCGATGAAAATGCTGAACTCAATACCCGCACCGCTGTAATCAGCCAGATATCCGTCACCAAACAGCGTCTTTTTTACATCCTCGGCTCCAGCTTCGTGCGCGGCCTTTACAGAATCATATCTGCCCTTATATGCCTGAAACTCATCGCTGGCATTGTCAATCTGCCCGTCATCCTTCCTGTAATAGTCAAATGTCAGTTTATACTGCCCATTCACCGGATTACCGTCATACAGCTCATAAATATATTCCAATACCCCGTCTTCCTGCTGAGCGCTTGTATAATCTCCCGCAGGAACATCCCCGTTTTCCGTTTCTTTCTGAAACTTACGCACACTAATGCCAGAATAAAATTCGTCAGTAAACCGCAGTTGAGCCGGCATGCATCCTGTAATTCTGCCATCCTTATAGGAAACAAACGTAACCCACTGACTTGCTTTATGATCTTCCAGTGCTATTAAATATCCGCTGCCTGGAACATCCCTGCCATTTCCCCAGATGCGGTTTGTGATATCTGCTCCAAGTGAATCTTCGGTACATTTTCCTTCATAGACTTTCATGTCTGAAAACCTCAGACTGTCTAAATCAAAATAACCAGGATTTAAGCTCAGCGTTGCAAAGTACTGTCCGTCTTTCTTAGGTCCGGTAAATTCCACATATACCGCTTTATTCTCTGTCCCATCCGCCTGTACAAAGCTGCTGAACCAGCACTCACTTGCAATCTCCTGTCTGGCATCATCTGCTGTACAGACACTCGAGCGGAGCCATTCGTGACTGGAAGGTTCCGATACCGGCGAGACAATATAACGGATATTATCTGCTGCAAGCTGGTCCGGCTCTCCTGCAATGATTTCCAGGCTTTGGTCATATAAATCAAAAAAATCCTTTAAAGTTCCAATCTGATAACCCGCTGCTGCAGCATTCCCTGATCGCTTTTTCCACATAATAGAAGTTTCATCCGGCAATTCCGTTTCTCCCTGAAACACCTCAGCAAATGTAACTTTCGTCAATTCCACCGGTGTATAGTTTTTAAGAGATACACGGAGCCTCTTTTCTTTTAGCGGCAGCAGGGATGCCCCCTGGGACAGACTGAGCTCATCATCCGTAAACACTTTTTCCTCCGGATATACCCTCACCGTATCCCCGCCGGCTTTCACGCTCATCTTTGTCACTGCTTTTCCGTCAGCATTTGATTTCACACAGAATTCATGTCCGCCGACGGTAACACTGTCACCGTTTTCCATAAACCATTCACTGAATGTCTTCCCGCCATAAGAAAACTGCACCTCATATGGAAAGAACGCATTTTCTTCCACTGCAATCTCATAGCTTCCATCCGGTTCATACACCGCATAATGCCTTAATTCAGCAGCTTGTGCTTCCGCTTGTTTATTGCCCTGATAACTATCCGGGTCCATAGCGGATGTCCCGTATTGATCGGAAAACTCTCCCAGAAGTGTTTCCAGCTTCTCTCTCTGTGTCATACGGTATTCATAACTGCCTGTATTAAACCTTACTTCATCACCGGTCTGCGTCTGTTTTTTTGTATCTGCTGACGCCGGTATTATATTTATGCACATTACTACAGCTAAAAGGAGTGCAATTCCTTTTTTCAATTTCTTCATTTCCGTCTCCTCCTCATTGGTCAGCCGGCCGTTTCTCTCCATTTGCAAGAGCTTTCAGCTCATCCAGCGTATAAATCTTACTCGAACGGACTGTCCCATCGTGATAATCAAACACGGCTGTATCTTCATATACATCGCAGAGCCCTGGCAGATGTGCCAGCTTCTGCAGATTTTCATCCAGAAGTATTCCATACCGTTCCAGTTCCGTACTGACATATTCCGCCATAATGCACCCGTCCAGCTGCGTCACATAAGTAAGATTTGCATCCTCCTTTAGCCGGGCAGCCAGCCTCCCTGTTTTAAGGCTGTATACCTGCAGCGGTTCATTCATTCTGGATACAAACCGGTAATGTTCTGTAATGAATTCTTCCTGCAGGCTCTGATCCGGCACCCGGCCTTTTTCTTCCCTGATTATCATGCCATCCATTCCATACCGGCGTATAGTACCGTCATTCCATGTGACTTCAAGATACGAAGCATCCTGGCCGCGGACATACTGCTGGTCGTAAATTTCCTCTGCGTCCGGCAGTTCAGACTGTGTGGTCAGATTCCCGTTCAGGTCATAAACCCGGAATCCTTCATAACTAAACAGCATCAGATGTTTCTGATCTTTGCTCACTCTTGCTTCCTGATGCGCATAATCCGCATCATAAGAAAATATCTGCGCATCTTCATGTCCGTCCAGACGCAGGATGCGCACCTTTGGTTCTTTGCTATTTGCGGCAAGTGCATATCCGTCTGCAAGCCTGACAAAATCACATGCCTCTCCATAAGCAAACCGGCTGGCCAGATTCGCTCCGCTGTCATAAATACCGATAGTATCATCATCCGTAACAACCATCGAAAATCTCTCTCTGGCATCAAACCCCCGGATAATCTCCCCTTCTGTATAGGCAAGCTCTGTTTCTTTCAGCGTATCTGCGTCAAACCGCACCAGAAGGTTCCCGTCTGACAGGCAGATTCCGCTCCGGTCTGTACGCACCAGCATTCTGTCACGAGACTCCATGCTCCCGCACAGCTCCTCTTCCTGAATATCAAGTATCCCGAAAAAATTCTGCCCTGTCCCCTGTGCCGTATATGCAAACAGTCCGCCGCTGAATCCCCCTCTGAATGTATCATAACCGGACGTATGGTCATATAAAATCAGTTCCTGATCCGGACTGGCCGTGTTTATCACACTCAGGCCTCCATCCGAAAAGCTGGCTGCAAGCCACTGCCCGTCTGCATCCAAAGTAAAAATATGGCTGGAACGGCCAATATAAATATCTTCGGATACAGGTATCTGACGCCCCTGGAACGAACACTCTCCTATCTTCGTCCCGTCTGCTGTATGATACAAAGTTACAAGACAGCCTTCCCGCTCTAGTGCAGCTGCCACCTTTCTGTCGCCGGAAAGCGCAATCTGAGCTGCCGGCCCGCCTGTCAAAATCACATCCCCGGATGCAAGACTGTATGCTTCAATCCCCTGTTCTCCAGTATAGATAATCGTATCTTCATCTATGAAAAAACATTCTGACTGTGCCGATTCCTGTACCCTGCGCACTGCCAGCGGCTTTTTACCGCTTGCCGGATAAACTGCAGCCTCATACGCATACACAGCCGCATAGCGTGTCCCTTCTGGTGAAACTTCCAGCCCAAAGGGTGCTGCCGGCAGTTCCACAATATCATCCGCTTTAAAACCGTCCGCCAGGTCATAAACACTCAGTGCATCAGTCAGCGCTTTTTGTGCCTCTGCAGGAACAGGGACCCGGAACAGTCCTTCCCCCGTATTAAGTGCCTGCATTGCCTGTTTCTGCGCTGCAGTCCGGTTTCCATCCGCAAGGGACGCCTGCGAGTAACTGGCAAGTTTTAATGCTGCCTGATAATTCTGCGTCTGCTTCATTCCAATAAACGCAAATGCCCCTCCCAGCAAAAATAATGCTGCAGAAACCGCTGTAAGAACCCTGAATCGTTTACGTGTTCTCCTGACCCTGCTGTCATCTGTTCGCAGATGCAAAAATGCATCCAGCATTTCTTCTGCCGTCTGATAACGTCCCGCCGGGTCCGGTATCATCGACTTTTGAATAATCGCTGATGTCTGCGGACTGCAGTACTGATTCAGCAGCCCGGTATCCGGTTTCCATTTCACTGCGGTCTGTCCTGTCAGAAGACGGTATAGTGTTGCTCCAAGGCTGTAAATATCCGACCGTGCATCCATGCAGACCTTTTTCTGCGAAGAACTGCTGCTTTGACTGGAGGCCTTACTGTCTGCATCTGCCTGTGTTCTGGCATGTACAGCAGATTTTGACGTACTGCGCATCTTCGTCAGCCGGCTGTAAAACACCGGGTCAGAAATGTACTGCTCTGGTGATGCATATCCCCTGCTATACCCGACCCGTACCGCACCTTCCTCTCCAAGTGCCAGCGCAATATTAAAGTCAATCAGACAAATATTTCCGTCCGGCCGCAGCATAATATTTGCAGGCTTGATATCACCATGAAGGATTCCATGCGGTTTTTGACTATGCAGATAACTGAGAGCTTCCAGCAGCTGGCATGCCCACTTTATGACCATCCTCTGAGGTATCCTCAGTCCGCGCTTTAACAATTTATCCAGACTTTCCCCTTCCACATAGTCCATCACCGTGTATACCGTATCTCCGGCCTGTACAAAATCATATACCTGCGGAATGTATGTATGACTCAGACCCTTTAACAGGTCTACCTCATTTCTTAATTTTTCTTCCCCGGCGCTCAGTTTGCGCTTATCTGCTTTTAAAACAATCTGTTTGTCCAGCCGGATATGCCGGCCCAGATATACGATGCCTCCGCCTCCGGCTCCAATTTCCCGGCCTAGTTCATAAATACCTGCAATAATTGCTGAGGCCATAACTGTCCTCCTTTACTGTTTCTCTTTCATATGGTATTTTTGCGGCTGGCCGTATTCCTCATCCAGTTTTTTATTTATTCCTGCTTTTTTTATCAGATAAAAAACCGCCTGCACTGTAAAAAACACAGCTGCAAAGCCCATCAAAAAAATCCCGCCATAAAACCACAGGTCATAACTGGCAAACTGCATCCTCTGCATGTTCATCCCTCACTGCCATCCTCTGCATTTCATTCTCTCTATGCTGTCTCGTTACTTTATTTCAAACTTCAATTCCAGGTTTCCCAGACGGAGCAAATCACCGGAAAAAACTTCCATTTCAGTCACTACCTTACGCCCGTTGACATAAGTACCATTCGAAGACTTCAAATCTGTAATGTAATATCTTCCATCACGTACCGCAACCTCACAATGTCTGGCGGACACTGTTTTGTCATTTTCAAACACAATATCGTTTACTCCCGGCTTTCTGCCGATTGTGGCAGTTCCCTTCAGCGGAAATTCGATAGATTTTGCCGGAGCTTTTACATCCCGCAAAACCAGATGATAAGCAGCCTCTGAATTCCAGAAAACCGCTACTGTCTCATCCAGACAGCCGGAAGGCTGGACTGCTGCAATTACTGTCCCATCCTCACGTGCATCCGCCTGCTGTTCCTGTACCTGGCTGACAAGGGCTTCTATTGAAGTTTCCTCTGCAGGCTCATCCTTTACTTTCTTCTTTCTTATAATCAAAAACAGGACTGCTCCCAGCAGCAGAAGCGCTGATCCGCCAGCCGCTGCGAAAATCAGGTATTTTTTGGAATCAGTGCTGTCCTTCCCGCTTTTGTCCTTCTGCACGGCTGGTTTCAAATCTTTTTTGTTTGTTTTTCCTTCATCCTTCTTTTCCTTTACCTCTGTTTCCTTCTGTTCGCGCACAATTTGAGGCATAACGGCTTCTGTTGAGAGCGTATCACCTGATGCAAGGAGGATTTTAACTGATTTTTTATTTCCGTCCAGCAGTTCGTCCTGCGGCCTGATTATAATCTTCGTTATATCCCTTCCTGCACGCAGCGCTTCACAGATATCCTGCACGTCCTCCATATCTTTTAGCAGAAAGCTGTCCGCATTGGATGCCCTGGATATTGCGAACATATTTTTCAGGTTTTCATTATTATCTTTTGTTTGCACGCCAGCTGTATATATTGGAACCGGATATTCTTTCAGCAGAGAATAAAATTCATTCTGCGTGTACCCAATCGGCTTATTGTCTGTCCCGTCTGCAATGACCAGAATCCGGTAAAAACCATCTGCCTGTCCCGGAATATATGTTTCCTTCATCCACTCATACAGCAAATCTGTCAGATACGTTTCTGTTTTCCTGTATGTAATCTCATTCACTGCTGACTTTAGCTGTTCATAATCTGAAGTATAATCTGTCAGATATTCTATATCTTTATTTAAAACGGCTATCGCTATCTGTTCATATTCGCCTCTGTCAGATATCAGATTCCGCAGTATTTTCTTAATCTTTTTTTTATCTTTTTTCGGAATCGATTCCGAATTGTCCAGCATGACAAGCGTCCGGACCGGCTGCTTTGTCTCTGTCAGCGTATTTGTTTCTACAGAACCGCAGACAAAAGTGCCCACCTGAACCGTAATATTTTCAAACGCATCCCGGGGACCTTTTACATATAATACAATCTCTGAGTCTCCCGTATATTGTTCCATAACCTTTGTACTGCCTGCTGCAGAGACCATGCTGCAGTTCAATACAAAACAAATCAAAAATACCGCTGCCTGCCCTAAAACTCTATCTATTCTTCTCATAACCTGATACTCCGTTTTCTATCTTTTTGCATAAAGCAGCTTTCACATCACATTACAGTCCCTGCCAGATGCCACGCCGCCCGGCCTGCTGCCCATTTTTCTTCTGCACCTGGCTATAGACTGCAATGCTGCCTGCTTAAAAACCGGCTGTCAGTTTTATTTTCTGTTACTGATCCGTCCTGTTTTCTCTCAGCAGGGTTCTGATTTTCAGGGAAAGCTGTTCCAGCTGATCCCCCATATGTTCCACTGTCTTTGACATTTCATCAAAGTACTGTACCAGTTTTTGTGCCTGCCCTGTTAACTGGCGGTAAACATGCACATCTGCCGGATCACATACTCTTTGTGCCATACACAGCTGTTCATATAAATGCTGCGCAGTACGTTTTTGTTCCTGCATTCCGATACTATGCTGCCGCAGCCGCAGTGTATCTGCATAAAATCCGTTTTCCACAGCGATGTCAGTTCACCATATCACTGACAATCTTTACTGTTTTGAATGAATTCTTTGCCAGATTCCTTGTCTCCTGAAATAAGTTGGTTACATTACCAGACAGCTCATCTAATTGCTCCATCTGCTTTTGCAGCATTTCCCGGCTTTCTGCAAGCATCTGTATCTGCCCATTGACCGAATCAATATTTTGCTGTACATTCCCTCTCATTTCCTGAAGATTACTGTCTTTTTCACCCAGAACTCTTACTGAATCTTTTTGCAATGTCCCGTATTCGTCTAATATGCTATTCAGCTGATTTATCTTATTGTCCAGCATATTTATACGTTCCATGTATTCTGCTGCTGATACTTTTAACCTAAGCTCATCTGCCATTTTAAATATTTCCTTTCTTTCCTAACCTATCACTTTAGTTTTAGTAGCCTTTACACCCATTGACAGTTCTTGTATTATCCTCATTGAAGTCTCCATCAGACTGTTCACAACCTCAAGAATCTGATTCATACCATTAAGAATGCTCGTTACACCTTCAATCACATGACTGCTGTAAGTGACTACCTCATCAAAAATCTGCCCTTCCGCCGTCATTCTAAATTCTTCTAATACCTGAGCCGCTTCCCTTACAATCTGAGCCGCTTTCTCATTTAATGCCCTTGCCCGATCTTTCCATCCTTCTACAGACGCCTTTTCTTGAATGTCAAATTCAATTCCAGCCATAATTTTTTCCTCCTTGTAATAATATTTATATGAATTACAGCCCAGGCCTCTGCCTGGCCTGTAAAATCATCAGATTTTTATGTATTTTTTCTGCAATGTACATAGCTTCCTGCGATGCCTTGCCATAAGCATCCAGCACTTCACCGTTAATACAGCCTTCCATATCATCCTGATCCAGCTTCATCTGTGTGGTCAGTCTTTCTGACAAAATCAGGCTCTCATCCAGAATTCTTTGCAGCAAAGGCTCCATCACACCCCGCCTTTCTTAAAACAGCACCAGCTGTGTGCCGTCTGCCACACCGTAATCGGCAAGCGTTTTCCCTGGCTGAAGCAGCAGATCCGGCTCTTTCATCGTTAACAGGCTCATTTCCGACGGTGTATAATGCCCGCTGCATAATTCCCCTGCGCCTTCCACCAGCAGCTTTATCAGTTCCGCAATGTCCATATTTACAGGTACAAAAATATCAAACTGCTCCTGAATCGCGGGAACGCTTAATCCTACAAGTGTCTTTTTCATTTCCCAAACCTCTTTTCTTTACTGCCCGGCTATATGACAGTCTATAAAATACCGGCTTCATCCTCATCTTCTATTTCTTCCTGCAGCTGTCCGCATGGCATAATCATCGGATAAAAAACTTCCCGGTACTTCAGCCAGAAACGGTTATATTCCGTCTGAACCGCATCGATTTTCGTAACCTCATAAGGAAGATTCGGAATCTGTGCTTTATTAAAACGGCCTCCAAACAGGAGCAGAAAATCATACGGATTATATAGTTCAAACAGACTGCTCCTGGATGCTTTGCTGTTATCCTCCGGATAAAAACCTGCAGCAAAATAAATATTGTACCCAAACATCTGATTAAAATAAACCCGATACATTCCCTCCAGCTCGCTCTCTCCGCTGCCGTCCTCATCCCTGCAAGTCATGCAGAAATCAGCAAAGCTCTCAATCATAACTAATAACGGCAGTGCATGTTCCCGGATATATTTTGCAGCCTTTTTAGACCTTCCTTTCCGTTCCAGAGGGATTCCCTGGCTGATACTGTACTCATCCCGCAAAACATTTCTTGCCTTAATTTCATCCATCAGCCTGTCAGATAATATGGCTAGCTGTTCCTTCGTACAGTCATACACGGTAAGATTCCCCTTAAAACCAGAAGCTGCATAATCCTCCGCATTGCCATCAAATATACTGTTCGCAGACTTTCCATCTTCTGAAACAGTCTGACGCCGGACGACACACACGTTCATATGGTTCTTTTCTGCCGCAGTCAGTAAATTTCGAAAGACCGGAATCACACCTTTGGGATTTCCAAAATACAAAGACATGCTGTGCAGCTGCTGAAACGGAACCGCCGTCATTTTCATATCCGCCAGCGAATAGCCCAGAGGTATACGTGCTTTTTGGAAACCTGTGCAAAAATCTGCATAATCCTGGTCAAAGTCCGGCATCGGAAACCGTTCGGCAGGCATATCATCTGCATAACGCTGCATCAGATATGACAAACGTTTCCTAAGCAGTTCTGCCTGTTTCTGCTGCGGCTGGTCACAGTCCAGCATGGCTGTGTGATATTCCAGCGGCCTTCCTTCCTGTACACAGATTCCTCTTCCATTCCGTACCGGCGGCACATACATACAGCGCACATCCAGAATATCGCCGTATTCATAACGGTCCTTTGCCTGCAGTGCAATACGGTAATCCAGCTCCTGTTTCGACTTTGCCCCAGCCTCGTTATCGTGATTACAGGCCAGCACGAAACGGATTCCAAAACCAGCGCCCTCCCGCAGATAATCCTGAAACATCAAAAAGTATGTTTCCCCTCCGTTTAAATTCTTTACATTCATAAAACCATCCACAATAACCAGAATCAGCGGCAGAGGATGCATACGCCGGTACACATCAAAATCCATAATTTCTGCCTGTGCAAACAGTTTTCTCCTATGTACAATAATGTCATGAATGAATTTCAGCAGGCGGCCGACATCCTTTTCATTTTCATCTGTCAGGTATGCCCCGCAGTGCGGCGTATTTTTATATCCGCTCAAAGCACCGTCTGAAAGGTCTATGATATAATAATTCACTTCCTGCGGCGAATACCTGCTGACCAGGCTGTAGAGCATTGTACGCAAAAACGTGCTTTTCCCGCTGCCAGAAGCACCCGCCAGCAGCATATTATGAAAGTCCAGCAGAGGCAGAAACAATGGAAACTGCCGCTGGTACTCCGGGTCATCCGTCATGCCAATCAATGCATGGATTCCTTGTGTATCAGGCTCCTTTACCTGTTTTGCCAGCGCAGAAAGCTCGATCATATCCGGCAGCGGCTGCATCCATAAGCTCCTCGGCATAATCTTCTCACGCCTGGCCAGATCGGACAGGTAGCGCACCACCGCTGCCACCTGCTTTCCCTGTGCCTGTCCTTTCTTTACATAAGGCTTTACATCCAGTACCGTCTGCCCTGTATTGTCAATAAACTGTATGGTATTGTCCTGCTCTGCAGGCATTTCATCCTGCGGAATATAATCAGCCCCGCCCCAGGCAGACTGTCCCAGTGCAAAATATTCATTATATCCCACCTGAAGATAAAACCGCCCTGTCTGTTTTAATTCCGCTGCTTCCGGCCGTTTGAGCATTTCCATGCTGTCCCCGCGGTCCTGTACCCGCAGGCAGACACGGAATCTCGTATTGCTCCAGATCTGGTCATTTACAACGCCTCCCGGCTTCTGCGTAGCCAGAATCAGATGTACGCCAAGGCTTCTCCCGATTCGTGCCGCACTGATAAGTTCGTCCATAAATTCCTGCTGCTGTTGTTTCAGTTCTGCAAATTCATCCGAAATAATAAAAAGGTGCGGCATTGGCTGCGAAACCTTTTTGCTGCGGTAAAGCCTCTGATAATCATAGATATCCATCGTGCCTTCCCCGGTTTTCGTCTTTGCTTCCTTAAATACCCTCTGCCTGCGCATCAGTTCACTTTTAATTGACATCAGCGACCTTTGCACGGAAGCACCGTCCAGGTTTGTCACTGTGCCGGCAAGATGCGGCAGATGAATCTTATTTTCTTTATTCTCAAAAGCATCTGCCAGACCTCCGCCTTTATAATCAATCAGGATAAACGCCACCTCATCCGGGCTGTAATTTACCGCCATAGAAAGGATATAGGTAATCAAAAACTCTGATTTGCCAGAACCAGTCATGCCGGCAACCAGTCCGTGCGGCCCCTGCCTTTTTTCATGCAGATCCAGCGTAAAACTTCTGCCGTCCGTTCCCGTTCCAATCAGTGCGGATAATGATTTTACCGGATTATTATCCTCCCACCGCTTCAGCGGATTCAGATGCTCTACACGGCTTACTCCGTACATCTCAAGAAATGTCAGCGCATCCGGCAGCAGATATGCCTGGGAATCCATTTTCAGTTTTGTCTGCATCAGCGCCTGCATGCCGGCATCTGCAGTCCTCTGATCACACAAATCCAGCGTAAATTCCTGCTCGGGTACTTCCGGGCGGATCAGGTCAGACAGTCTTGCCCCTTCACGCATATCTATGATTTTACTGCATTCTTTGGGAATCCCGTCAAATGCCGCAACCACAGAAACACCGCCATATTCTTTTTCCACCAGCAGCTCCTGAAATACTTCGACACATTCAAAAAGTTTCTTGCTCAAAGCAAATACCACATATGCAGGCATTTTTCCCTCTGCCTGTTTTTTGCGGTCCTTATCACGGACAGATTCCAGTTCCCTGCTTAAATACTCGCTGATCAAAAGTGCATCTGACTGGGAAGACGCAAAAAACCGGATATTGTAATCGTTATCCCAGTTATGCGGCAGATAGCGCATCTGGTGAAACACCGGAACATCCTCCGCATCCAGCAGCAGCACCAGCTTGACTTCATCATAACTGTGCGTCAGCACCAGCTGCATGGCCATATGGGCAAGAAGTTTTCTGGTATTCTGATGCGTACCAAGGACACCGGTTATAAAATCCATCTTCAGCGAAAGAGTGACTGGTACTTTTTCCAGCAAAACAGTATGTTCTGCCAGCTTGTACATTTCTTCTGTCAGCGCATCCGGTTCCAGTTCCAGTTTTCTTTCCTGATACTTTTTCCCCGCAATCATCGGAAAACTTCCAGAACCTATGCGGATATTCAAAAAATCGCTGTCTCTTTTCTGCCTCTCCCAAAGCCGCTGTCTTGTCAGTGCGGACTGCAGTGCACGGGATAATTCCGGGTAACATTCATTTAATATCTGTTCTTCCTGATTTTTTTCTTTCAGAATCTCCCTTATTTTTTCAGCAAGATATTTCCGATACATTACGGTACGTTTTTCCTCATATTCCTTACGTTCCTTTTCTGTAATCCCCTGTGTCAGTGCCGGAAAAATCAAAGAAGTCAGCGTCATTGCCAGATTGCCGCTCATAAGTGCACGCCCGCCCATGACCATCGGACTGCCCATGCGCAGCAGAAGCGGGATCTTATTCGCATACAGCGGCATTGGCGGCATTTCAATTTCAATCTCATCCGGTGATATCTTTACCTGTTTATGCGGCTGGCGGTCATACAGGCCATCATCTGCAGCAGCTGTATACTGCGGATAAATAAAACTGTCATAATCATAAATGCGGCGTATATCCGGCGTATTTATCCTGACACGGCCATTTCTGTTATTAACCGCAATAAACCCGGAGCCCATAAGAATCATCAGGCCCATAATAAACACCATATCACCATTGCGCAGACGGGCCGACTTTACTCTGCGCCCGTTAAAGTAAACCCCGTTTGTACTGTCGTTATCAATGATATACCAGTACGGGCCGCGCTTCTGCAGCAGGGCATGCTCTCTGGATACGGTTTCGCATGGATAGCAGATATGGCTGTCCGGCCTGCGTCCGATGCGGTACTCAGTCTGCCCTTCAATATAATAAGGGATCATCTGATGCTCCTCTTCTCTTTTCATCTCTGCAAACAGAACATACGTCAGCCCGCGGTAATAGATCTTTTCCAGCATATTATCATAAAGGATTTTTTCATGACCATCATTTCCATCAGCCGTCCGGAACACCGCTCCTTTTCCCACATGAGCAGACCACCGGCCGTTTTCTCCTTCAATATATATTGGCAGACTGCCGCCTTCCCTGGTATCTTCCCAGAACCTGTAACGTCCTTCCCTGGTATCCGAAAGCCACATTGTATGAAGCGTGCCATACTGCTCTATTAAAATAACCCTCACATATATTTTAGAATCTTCTACACTCTTCTGAGTAATTCTGCTGTCAGCCCCCGGATTGTTCAGAGCATTTTTCATCTCCTGCCTCATTTCTTAATTACTGTTCACACCTGTTATGTTCCATACGCTTTTTCTATTTCCATCAATCCTGTCTCACTGCCGGCTATAGCTGTTCAACGATCTGGATTAACAAACTACCGGTATCAAAAAGTGTACTTTGTGATAGCAGCGGCGTATATTTCTGGCGGAAGAAAAGCAGTGAATGAATTTTATGTATTTGTCTGAATGCCGTTTATCAGATACGGCTGAATCAGACATTTATTCTGCCGCAGACACTATCAGCCGCCTTTGTGCTGCTTTCTGTCAGACAGATGTTTTTTATGCCGCAGACACCATCAGCTGACTTTGTGCTGTTCTCTGTCAGATGTTTTTCTGCTGCAGACACCATCAGCTGGCTTTGTGCTGCTGGCTGTCAGATGTTTTTTATGCCGCAGCAGAAATCCCGGCCTCTCCCCCCCCCAAAAAAAGATGCCTGCCAGATGCCGGTTTCAGGGTGTACAAAACCTTCATACAGACAGGCATATAAATTTAACCGGTAACAGCCAGGCGGAGAAACTTTTTCCTTTTTCTGTGACTCCGGAGAACTGTTAGAAATTCTTAATTTTCTGCCTGATAACCAGGATTTGGGGCACGCTGCCTCCCGCAATAGAAAACATTGAAGCCCCAAAAGGTGCCTGCCAGTGCCAAAACATAAAGCATGCCAAAACGCCAGGGTATCAGGCACCGGTCCGTCCGGTATCACAGCCTTGAAGCAGAAAATTTAGAATTTCTTACTGTTCGCAGGCGGAACAGAA
>CAJTVR010000003.1:0-2247 GCA_910580075.1 uncultured Eubacterium sp.
CGGAAAAGGTTCTTGATCAGGCGTCCAGGTAAGCTGTCGCTCTAAGAAAAACTGCTGCAATATCCTGTGTCCGTTTTCTTAATGCGGCAGCTTTTTTTTGATATAATTTTCACGCAGCCACAGTGCAAAAAATATACCAGATGTGTTATAATAAAAAAACGAAGGTGCTGCAGTGTGTATTTTAACTGCTTAAGATGAAATACATTAAGGCCCGGCTGCAAAGAGGCTTCAGACAGACGGCTATTTAACAGACACCTGTTGTGATGGCTTGGAAGTACTGGCCATTGGAATATTTGTGACGGCAGGAGGCGGTCTGAATGGAAATGAAAAAAATGACTTACTGTATAAAACCACCGTGTTCCAAATGCCCTTATCAGCTGGGGCTGGTACATACGCTGGTAAATCCGTGTCCGCAATGCAGGGAGAATGGTTATCAGGCGTTTGAACATTTACAGCAGCAGACAATGGCTGGCATTAAGAGAGCAGGAAGCGGATGGCATTAGAAATGAGGACAGGAGTATGACTGAAATCTGTGTCTGGGAGGAGCGTGTACTATGAAAGAAGAGTGTCTGATATGTAAATCTCCGCTTGAATATCTGGAAACGGATGAGGGAATGGAGTGTGAGGTATGTCATAAAAAAGAAAACAGCAAGAGATGCCTGCAGAAAGCATTTTCAAAGATCTGGAGGAACCATTCATGCATATTTGCAAATGGGCATTGGAAAATTACCAGAATATGATAAAATGAAATGGAATAAACAAAACAGACCGGATGAATCAAACCTTGTAAAACAAACAGTAATCATAAAAAACAGACAAAAGAAATCAGAATATGATACTCCTGAAAGGAACCCCATGAAAGAGTTTACCATTACCCCTAATGAAGCAGGACAGCGCCTGGACAAATATTTAAGAAAACTTCTTCCGCAGGCGCAGGGAAGTTTTCTTTATAAAATGCTGCGGAAAAAAAATATTGTTTTAAACGGCAGAAAATCCGAGGGAAGTGTTCATCTGGCAGACGGGGATATTGTAACGCTTTATCTGGCAGATGATACATTTGAAAAATTCTGCTATCATAAGGCGGAGACAGATTTTTTGGAAGAACCTGTGCTTAAAACCAAACCGATGCTTAAGGTGCTTTATGAAAATGAAGACATTCTGATCGTAAACAAACCTGCAGGCCTTCTGTCACAGAAAGCAGCGTCTGGTGATATATCTGCCAATGAACTGATTATCCATTATCTGACAGCATCCGGGGCCGTTACACGCCAGAGCCTGCAGACGTTCCGGCCTTCTGTCTGCAACCGTCTTGACAGAAATACTTCCGGCATACTGATTGCCGGAAAGACGCTTGCCGGGCTGCAGATGATGTCCAGACAGTTAAAAGAACGGAGTATTGAAAAATATTACCGGTGCATTGTAACAGGAGTTCTGGATAAACCACAACGCCTGCAAGGGTATCTTAAGAAGGATGAAAAGGATAATAAGGCAGAAATCTCTGAAAAAGAGCAGGACGGCCGGTATATTGAAACGGAATACAGGCCGGTCAGGCTGTATCAGGATTTTACACTGTTAGAAGTGCATCTGATCACCGGACGCTCCCACCAGATCCGCGCACATCTTGCATCTATCGGACATCCGGTCACCGGCGATGCCAAATACGGAGACCAGACAGTAAACAGACAGCTTCGAAAGGCTATCGGCTTAAAACACCAGCTGCTCCATGCGTACCGTATTGTATTTCCGGACGGGCAGGAGGTCACTGCGCCGCTGCCGGAATTATTTTCTGCTTTTGAGCAGTTTTTAGAATCACATAACGTACATACCAGGAAAGGACAGGCACATGCCTACATGGAATTCCCGCGGGCTGCGCGGCTCGACACTTGAAGAATATATTAACCGGACAAATGAAAAATATTTAGAACACGGTCTGGCACTGATACAGAAAATACCTACGCCTGTTACACCTGTTACGATCGATAAGCAGACCCGCCGGATTACGCTTGCTTATTTTGACCAGAAAAGTACTGTAGATTACATTGGTGCAGTTCAGGGCATACCGGTCTGTTTTGATGCAAAAGAATGCCGTACAGATACATTCCCGCTTCAAAATATCCACGAGCATCAGGTTATTTTTATGGAAAATTTTGAAAAACAAGGCGGTATTGCATTTTTCCTGATTTTATTTTCGGCAAGAGATGAATTTTATTATCTTCGTTTTCAAAAGCTGGCAGAGTTCTGGAAACG